>CAYMYD010000270.1:0-3446 GCA_964394535.1 uncultured Propionivibrio sp.
AAGGCATGCCGCCAGCGTTCAATCTGAGCCAGGATCAAACTCTTCAGTTCAATCCCAAAACTCTCGCTCGACGTCGATACCACCAAAGTATCTAAACCCCAGTAGTACCATTTACTTCTTCGTGCGAGTTTTTTACATCTCTTCGTAATATATACAGTCCAAAATATCCAGACCATACATACCAACCAAAGACCAAAAACCCACAACTATCAATCGTCTCGTTGTTAAAGAACAGGCAACCTATTCTGCCCGGTTGCAACCCTGCGTCAGCAGGGAAAGGCGCGCATTCTACAGACTTTTTTCAGCGCGTCAACTCTTTTTTGAAAAAGAGTGAAAACTCTTGAAAAAACTCAACGGAAAACACGCAACCCGTTGATTCTTAAAACTTTTATTTCGTGCATCAGCGCGAAAGACCACTATTATACAGAGCTATATGGGGAGGTCAACACTTTTACTCATAAAATTTTCATTTTTTCATTGAAAATTTCCAAGCCCCTGTTTCATAAGGCCTAACTCAGTATGACGCGGGCGAATTTCCGCTTGCCGATCTGCACCACCAGCTTGCTGCCTGCCTTGAGCAGCAGTTTTTTGTCTTCGATCCGTTCCCCGTCGATCTTCACCCCGCCCTGTTCAATCATCCGCAAGGCATCCGAGGTGCTCGATACCAGCCCGGCCTGCTTGAGCAGTTGGGCAATGCCCAGCTCGCCATTGACCGACGTCAGAGTGACTTCAGGCACATCGTCCGGAATGGCCCCCTGACGGAAGCGGGCTTCGAAATCGGCCAGGGCGTCATCTGCGGCCTGTGCACTGTGGAAGCGCGCAACAATCTCCTGCCCCAGCAATACCTTCAGGTCGCGTGGATTACGCCCCTCGGCGACGTCCTGCTTGAAGCGGGCAATCTCGGCATTCGGGCGGAATGACAGGAGATCGAAGTAGCGCCACATCAGGTCATCGGATACCGACATCAGCTTGCCGAAAATTTCACGCGGTGGCTCGCTGATACCGACGTAATTGCCGAGCGACTTGGACATTTTATTGACGCCGTCCAGCCCTTCGAGCAATGGCATCATCAGCACGCACTGCGGCGTCTGTCCGTAATGTTTCTGCAGTTCACGACCGACCAGGAGATTGAATTTCTGATCAGTACCGCCCAGCTCGATGTCGGACTTCAGGGCCACCGAGTCGTAGCCTTGGCACAACGGGTAGAGAAACTCATGCACGGCAATGGGCTGACCGTTGCGGTAGCGTTTGGAAAAATCGTCGCGTTCGAGCATGCGCGCCACGGTATATGATGCCGCCAGCTTGATCATCCCGGCTGTGCCGAGCGCTTCGATCCAGCCGGAGTTGAAGCAGATTTCCGTTTTTTCCGGGTCGAGAATCTTGAACACCTGATCCTGGTAAGTCCGGGCATTCTCCATGATCTGCTCCCGCGTCAGCGGCGGGCGCGTAGTGTTCTTGCCCGAAGGATCACCGATCATGCCGGTGAAATCGCCGATCAGGAACATCACATGATGCCCGAGATCCTGGAAATGCCGCAGCTTGTTGATCAGCACGGTATGACCGAGGTGCAGGTCGGGAGCGGTCGGGTCAAAACCAGCCTTGACCCGCAACGGACGCCCTGTTTTCAGCTTTTCCGCCAGTTCGGATTCGATCAGGAGTTCATCCGCACCGCGTTTGATGATTGCCAGACTTTCTTCTACTGCTTTCATGGATTGCCTTTCACTTCCAGTTCAGGCGATGATCGCCGAAGGGGGAGATGATAAATAAAAAAGCGACCGAAGTCGCTTTTTTGCGCATCGAAGCGTGATTTCAAGCCGCGAACGACGAGCCACAGCCGCAGGTTGAGGTGGCATTCGGATTCTTGATGATGAACTGGGAGCCCTCGAGCCCCTCGGTGTAGTCGATTTCCGCGCCAACCAGATACTGGTAGCTCATCGGGTCGACCAGCAGGGTCACGCCGTTCTTCTGCATCGTCGTGTCATCTTCGGCGGTTTCTTCGTCGAAGGTAAAGCCGTACTGAAAACCGGAACAGCCGCCACCGGTAACGAAAACGCGGAGCTTGAGCGCGGGATTTCCTTCCTCATCAATCAACTCCTTGACCTTGTTCGCCGCACTGTCGGTAAAAATGAACGGCATGGGCATTTCTGCTGCAGTATTCACTGTTTTCTCCTGAGATCGGAACGGAGCGTGCTTCAGTTGCTTGAAGCCAGCTTGAGTTCCACATTTTTGGCGCTGACCTGATGAACCATCCGGCCCTGGATCACCGCCCCCTGTTGCATTTCAATCCGATGATACTCAACATCCCCTGTGACTCGCGCCGAAGACAGGAGTTCCAGCGACTCACTGGCACACACCGGGCCAATCACCGTCCCGTTGATGACCACGTGACCCACCGTCACAGCCCCTTCGACACTGGCCTTTTCGCTGATCACCAGCGTACCCTGCGCGCCGTTACTGCAACTGATGTTGCCACGGATTTCACCATCGACCCGCAAGCCGCCGGAAAAAATCACATTGCCCTCGATCCGGGTTCCTGCGCCGATCAGGCTGTCAATACTGCTTTGGGGAGCACTCCCCTTCTTTCCACCGAACATGAATTCTCTCCGTTTAGAGCGTCACCGACTGCTTGGCGCAAACTTTTCCATCCTGCAACAAAAGCGCCTCGACACTTTTCAGCACCGCACCCCGAGGCAGGGAGAATACGCCTTCAAGGCGATGAAAGTGCTTGACCTCAAAAAGGAACTTCTGGGAATTGGCATCGGTTGCAGAAGGCAGGGTGATCATAACATTTTTGCCATCCTGCAACACTTTGAGTTGCAGCTGCAATGCCCCGCGCAGTTCCTTGGCCTGTCGCCCGCCGTTATGGATCACCAGCATCCGGTAACGGTATTCATCGGCAGTCTCTGAGGCCTCGACCCGCAGGTGATCGATCTTGACCCCCGGCCCGTCAAGCAGGACCGACGAAGGCATCAGCTCCTCAAGCATGGCCAGATCCTGCTTCAAGGCCGAATTTTCCAGCTCCAGCAGCTTGACCTGCCCGGAAAGTTGCCGGAAAGCGGCTCTTTCGATTTGCAGGCTACTCTCCCCGGTACCGGCGACACTGCGCAGCTTGGTCAGCTCGGAATCAAGCTCCATGACGTAGTTGCGCAAGGCCTGAATCTCGCGCGCCGACTCATTGCTGTCGTAACCGGCAATGCGCCGTCCGGCATCGTAGGTCCACAGCGCCAGGGCCAACGAGAGCGAGAGGATGGCAATCATCTTCAGGGCGCGCCAGTACCACGCGACCTGCGTCCTGACCGTCACCCTCGGCGCGCTGATGCCGAAGCGCTGGCGCAGACGTTTGAGTTTTACGGCAACACGGGAAGTTGCCATAGCCCTTCGGTCTCACGCAGACCGAACATGATGTTCATGTTCTGGATAGCCTGTCCGGCAGCCCCCTTGACCAG
>CAYMYD010000271.1:0-3444 GCA_964394535.1 uncultured Propionivibrio sp.
CCAGCTTGACTGTTTCCTGCAATTCGCTGTCGTATTGACGCAGCGGGTTGGCGGCGCAACCGGCAAGCAGCAGGACGGCGAGCGTGAGTGAGGTAGTGGTGAGCCCTGATCTCATGGTGTATCTCGATTCGTTTTTTGTTGATGGAAGATTCATTGTCGGCTGGAGTAAGTGCTGTTCGCCAGAAAGACAAAGATCAGAAAACTGATCGAACAGGTGATGATGTAAAAGGTGGCCGAGGCGTCCAGGAGCGAAAAGGCCACATTCTCGACGAGGCCAAGCAGGAAAAACACCGCACAGAGGACTTTCAGGTTGACCGCTCGACGGGCCTGCTCATAGTGGATGCCGATGCAGGGGGTCAGGGTTCCGGCAAGGAAGACGAAGGCCCCCACGGCAATGTAGTTTTTCAGGGGTGCATCCATGCTCCACAGGCCATAAGACAGGAGGGCGCTGAGGGCGATGGCAATCAGGAAATTGACCGGCTGTATTTTCATGATTCAGCTTTCTGTGGGCAGGGGCGGCGGGGTGAGGGCGACGATCTTCAGCACCTCGGGGACATTTTCGGCGCGCGCCCATTGCGGCATGCCGGGTCGCCAGACGTAAGTCGTTTTGTCGACCTTGCCTTCGCAGATCAGCCGGGCGATTTCCTCCTCGGAAAAAGGTCCGGCCTGCTTTCCCTCGATGACCACGAAAAAATGGCCGCTGACCGGCGGGGCAGCGTTCATCGGGTTCATCGTGCCGGGGATGAAGGTGTTGCTCAGCGCATGGTTCATGGAGCGGGTCATCTGCTGGGCGACAGCGATGCTCAGACCGAACTCGACCAGTCGGTCAACCGAAAAGGCGTTGTCATTGCTCATGAGGGTCTTCCTGTCAGCCGACGGGCGGCGGTGGTGGGGGTGGGGGCGCCGGAGGGGCGAACAGCATGGCGAGTTCGGGAATATTGCCGGCCAGTTCCCAGTTGGCCATGCCGGCCTTCCAGACGTGTATCTGTGGTGTCAGTTGGCCATTGCGGACCAGTTCCTGCAACTGCACCGGATTGAACGGCCCGGCGGGCTGTCCGTTGATCGAAACGTGCCAGGCGACCTGCGGGATCGGTGGCGGTGTCATCATCGGCTGCTGCATGCCTTGACCCAGGTGGTTCATCATGCCGGCCATCTGGCCGCCCATCGCGCCACCAATGGCCAGCCCGGTCATGACGCCCACCGGGTTGAATCCACCGCCGCCGCCACCACCACCACCTTCTCCGCCACCGCCGCCGCCAAGGTTCATCTGACCCATGCTGCCCAGACTGCTGGCTGCTGTTTTCAGTACCTCGGTCTGCTGGTTGATCTGATGCGCGCCGATGAACTGCGTCTGCGTTTGCAGAGCCGCCTGGCGTTCTGCCTGCTCGCGCTGGATGCGCAGCGAATCCTCGAGGTTTCCGGCGTTGATTGCCTGCGTGTCCTCCAGGTTCTTCATGTTGACCTCGTTCTGCTTTTGACGCATGGCAATTTCGAGGTCGGCGGTCACGCGGCGCAACTCGGTATATTCAGGCGTGTCCTTGTTGACTTCGATGAGCGACAGATCCAGGCGCAGGAGATTGACGGCAAAGTCCGTTTCGAACGCGCTGCGAAGCTTCGGCGTGACCAGCTCGTTGATCTCGAAGATCTTTCTTTCCAGTTGCAGCACGGGCAGGCCATTGTCTGACGGTGCATTGGTGATGACGTTCTTGATGTAGCGGTTGACGGCGTCACGCACCTCGCTGGCAAAGCGGGTCTGATCGAAATGGATCAGCCGGTGCTGCTTGATGAAGCGCTTGTAGTCGGTGATGTTGAAGGTGTAGGAGCCGCCCGCCGTGAGCCGCACGGGGAAATCGAGAAAGCGCGGATCGAAAACATCAAAGTAGGGGATTCTGAAATCAACCTTGATGATGCCGGCCAGGTTGATGAAATAGACTTCGGCCTGGAAAGGGGATTGCCCGGCGTAAGCCAGCCCGATGAGGCTGGAAAGAACGGGCAGGTTGGCGGTCTTGATGACTTCGTCAAACGGCCCTTCGATGTAGTCCTGATTCGGGCCGCTTTCCTGGTGATAGACGAAAACGGCGACCTCGCCGTCCTTGACGCGCAGGCTGCTGCCCCAGCGGATGGCGTTTTCCTTGCGGGTGCTGTTTGCCTCGCCGCCCGGATGCCATTTCCAGATCAGATAATCCGGTTCGTCGCAGCGTATGACATCCAGCATGCCGCCTTCGGTTTTCTTGCCAAAGAGTGCCATGGTTGTTTACCTTTCCTTTCTGGCTGCAGCGGCCCTGGCCCGGGAGGACAGGCCTTCTTCCATATCCTGGTCGACTTTTTCGCGGGTTTTCCGCATTTCCTTCTCGGCTTGCGCGCGCTTTTCGGCGAGTTCGCGGTCGATTTCCGCCTGCCGCTTGGCCTGCTCAAGCCTTTCTGCCTCTTGCAGTTTCTCCTGCGCTTGCCGCTCGGCTTCCTGCGCCTGCGCCTTTTCGGCGTTTTCAATTTCCTGGACTTTGGCAAGCAGTGCCTGCTGCTTTTCTTCCCAGCGTTTTTTCTCCGGTGCAGCCGCTTCAGGCAGACAAGCTTCCTGATACTTCCATTGCAGTTGATCGAGTTTTGCGCGGGCCGCCGCCAGGTTTTTCTCCTTGATGGCGGTTTCGGCGGCGGTGAAAATTTCGCCGAGCCGCGCTGTCTCGGTCTGTGCGCCCTGGGCAAAGGTTTTCTCGCACTGCCCCTGCTTCCACTGGCTGTACTGGGTGCTGGCGATGCCGACAATGACCAGCAGGATGACGGCCGCGACAACGATGGTGATGATGGGCGAGCGTTTGGCGCGGGTTTGCAGGGTGCCGCTCAGGGTGACTTTCAGACTTTGCTCGATTTCCTCGAATTCGGCACGGGTTTTCGCGTCGCCCCGGTAAGCGGTTTTGGCCAGCGCCAGCACTTCCTTGAACTTGACGCGCCAGTCTTCAAGGTTCGGGTCCGGCTTGATGTTGTCCTCGATCTTGGGACGGATGAAATGGATCAGACTGAGCAGGTCGTCGCGTGAATTGGGGATGGGGAAGTCCCGGATCACCCGAGCCTTGCGCAAGCTGACTTCCTTTTCCCGCGCACTTCCCTGCAGTCCGGCCTGACTGACTTCGGCCTCGATGGCATCGAATTTCTCAGCAAGCGCCGCGATCGTCCGGTTGGGGCCTACGCCGGCCAGTTCATGGCCGCACAGGTCGCAGCTGCTGGCAAAGGCCTTGAGCGCGCCGCCACAGCTGGGGCATTTGTTGATCACCCCCTGCTTCTGGTTGATGCTTGCGTTGTTCTCGGTATTCACGGGTCTTCCTTGAAAAAATGAGCAGAAAAGCAGTTACGGATGAGAGTGTAGATAGGGGAGATAGCTTTGTAAATTGTGTTTCTCAGCGGTGTGATGAAAGACACAGGTGGTGATATGGGAAATGTGGACGGCGG
>CAYMYD010000272.1:0-1481 GCA_964394535.1 uncultured Propionivibrio sp.
GCGACGATCACCTCGTTCATCGTCCAGGTGGCGCTCGGTGATCTGCCGCACGGCAGCATCGGTTACCAGACGATTTTTGCTGCCGGACTGACCCTGATGTTGCTGACCCTGGCGTTCAATCTGGTCGGCTATTACATGCGTAAAAAATATCGTGAGGCGTACTGAAAATGAGAGAACAACAACTGCAGGAGATGCGCGCCATCATCGCCACGCACAAGCGTTGGGACATGATGTTCGGCGTTCTCGGCATCATTGCCCTGATGATCGGCCTGATGACCTTCGTCGCACTGTTTTCCAACATGGCGATCAATGGCCTTGGCCGCATCGACATGAATTTCCTGACCTCCTTCCCGTCGCGTCGTGCTGCTGACGCGGGCATTCTCTCCGCCTGGGTGGGGTCGATTCTGGTGATGTTCGTCACCGCCTGCGCGGCGGTGCCGCTGGGCGTCGCCGCCGGCGTCTATCTGGAAGAATACGCGCCGAAGAACTGGATCACCGACATCATCGAAATCAACGTCACCAATCTCGCCGGGGTGCCGTCGATCATTTACGGTCTTCTGGCCCTGGGGCTGTTCGTTTATACCTTCGGTCTCGGGCAGAGCATTCTGACTGCCGGCCTCACCCTGGCCTTGCTGATCCTGCCAATTGTCATCGTCGCCACGCGTGAGGCGATCCGGTCCATTCCGCAGGTCATCCGCGAAGGGGCTTACGCCTGCGGGGCAACGACCTGGCAGGTGGTCAGCGACCATATCGTGCCTTATTCGAGCGCCGGCATCCTGACCGGCGTGATCATCGGCATGGCCCGTGCCATCGGCGAAACAGCACCGATCATCACCGTCGGCGCACTGACCTTCATTGCCTTCCTGCCGCCGATGCCCTTTACCGGCGATCCGGTTGCCGGGCCATTCGACTGGCTGTTTGCGCCCTTTACCGTGATGCCGATCCAGATGTTTAACTGGACTTCGCGTCCGGAAGCCGCCTTCCTCAATAACGCCGCCGCTGCCGGTTTCATCTTGGTGGTGATGACCCTGGCCATGAACGGTCTGGCCATCTGGCTGCGTTATCGTCTGCGTAAAAACATCAAGTGGTAACGTGCCCAACGTGAAACATGAAAGGTGAAATGTGAATACCGACCTCCCGCTCAAGGCGGAATCCAAAGACCTCAGCTTCTATTACGGAAACTTCAAGGCGCTGAAAAGCATCAACATGCCAATCTACGAGAAGCAGGTGACCTCGCTGATCGGCCCCTCCGGTTGCGGCAAATCGACTTTCCTGCGCTGCTTCAACCGCATGCATGATTTGTATCCGGGCAACCGCTACGAAGGCAGCATCGACTTCCATCCCGACCGCACCAATCTGCTTTCACCGAAGGTCGATCCCATCGAGGTGCGGATGCGCATCAGCATGGTCTTCCAGAAGCCGAATCCGTTTCCCAAATCGATCTACGAAAATGTCGCCTATGGCCTGCGCGTGCGGGGTGA
>CAYMYD010000272.1:1581-3443 GCA_964394535.1 uncultured Propionivibrio sp.
CGTTTCCCAAATCGATCTACGAAAATGTCGCCTATGGCCTGCGCGTGCGGGGTGAAACGGCGCGCTCGGTGATCGACGACAAGGTCGAAGCAGCCCTGCGCGGCGCGGCGCTGTGGGGCGAGGTCAAGGACCGGCTGAAAGAGCTCGGGGCCAATCTGTCCGGCGGCCAGCAGCAGCGTTTGTGTATCGCTCGCGCACTGGCCACCGATCCGGAACTGTTGCTCTTCGACGAGCCGACCTCGGCGCTCGACCCGATCGCCACAGCAAGCATCGAAGAGCTGATTACTGAGTTGCGGGAAAAAGTGACGATACTCATCGTCACCCACAACATGCAGCAGGCGGCGCGGATTTCCGATTTCACCGCCTACATGTATATCGGTGAAATGGTCGAATTCGGCGTGACCGACCAGATCTTCATCAAGCCCAAGCGCAAGGAAACCGAGGACTACATTACCGGTCGTTTCGGCTGATCATCCGGACAGCGGTCGCCGCAGGGACGTGGCCTTGCGGCGTGAAGCAGCAAAAAATGCTGCAAAAAATACATAAGAAGATTGACCGTCTACAGCCACGATCGCTATAATGCGCCTTTTTTCGGTGGGGTAAGCCATGCGCCAGAAGCTTGTTGCCGGTAACTGGAAGATGAACAGTGGTCTGAAGACCAATCAGCAATTGCTGCAGGATGTCGTTGCCGGTGTGGCAGGCATGCCGGGTGTTGCCGTCGCTGTTTGCGTTCCGTTCCCGTATCTGGCCCAGGCCCAGTCGCTGCTGACCAATACCCCGGTGGCTTGGGGCGCGCAGAATCTGAGCGAGCAGGCACAAGGTGCCTTTACCGGTGAAACCAGCGCAGCCATGTTGCAGGATTTCGCCTGCCAGTACGTGCTCGTCGGCCATTCCGAGCGTCGCGCCATTTATGGTGAAAGCGATACGCTGGTCGCCGAGAAGTTTGCGGCTGCATTGGCCGCCGGGCTGCGTCCAATTCTTTGTGTCGGTGAAACGCTGGCCGAACGCGAAGCCGGAAAGACAGTCGAGGTGGTGTCGGCGCAAATGGCCGCCGTGTTGAATCGCGTCGGTGTGGCAGCTTTTGTCAATGCGGTGGTTGCTTATGAGCCGGTGTGGGCTATCGGTACTGGTCGGACCGCGACGAGCGATCAGGCGCAGGAAGTTCATGCCGCGATTCGCGCCCAGGTCGCCAAAGCAGACGCCAAGGTCGCTGCCGGCTTGCAGATTCTCTACGGTGGCAGCGTCAAGCCATCCAATGCCGCAGAACTGTTCGGCATGCCGGATATTGACGGTGGGCTGATTGGCGGCGCTTCGCTGGTGGCAGCCGATTTCCTGGCCATCTGCCGCGCCGCAGTCAAATAAAGAGAGATCATGGAATATCTGTTTTCAATTGTCCTGATGGTGCATGTCCTGGCAGCGATCGGTGTGATCGGTCTGGTCCTGGTTCAGCACGGCAAAGGCGCGGACATGGGTGCGGCCTTTGGCAGCGGTGCCTCGGGGAGCCTGTTCGGTTCCTCGGGTTCGGCCAACTTCCTCAGCCGCACCACGGCCGTCCTGGCCGTCGTGTTTTTCCTGACCAGCCTGTCACTGGCCTATATGGCGTCAAATAAACCAAAAACGACTGGCAGCGTGATGCAGGATGCGGTAAAATCGCAGCCGCTTCCTGCCCCGGCGACTTCCGGGGCGGAAAAGTCCGGAATACCGGCGGGTTCGGGTTCGAAATCGCAGGAGATTCCCAAGTAGTTCTGATGTAAGGCAGCGGAACGTTCTTCCTCATTCGTTCCGTAGTGCTGCCGGATTGGCGCAGTGCCGACGTGGTGAAATTGGTAGACACGCTATCTTGAGGGGGTAGTGACTTCGGT
>CAYMYD010000273.1:0-3412 GCA_964394535.1 uncultured Propionivibrio sp.
TACACAGGCGAAGACACTCTTTCCCTACACGACGCTCTTCCGATCTACTGGCGGGCGACGTCAAGTCTGAAATTCCAGTTGGCCTGGTCATGGCTGGATACGAGCCTCAAGCCGAAGACCGGCAACGAAAGCGGGGACGTGGAACGCAATTCGCCGCAGTATCAGGCTGCCCTGCGCACGGCCTGGAACCCGCGTAGCGATATCGATGTGGATCTCTGGCTGCGCCGCGTCGGGCGGATCAATAGCAGTCTGTACATCCAGCGCGATGGCATTCCGGCTTACACCGAGGCTGATCTGCGTCTGGCCTGGCGTCCGGAGAAAACCTGGGAGCTTTCGCTGGTCGGGCGCAACCTGCTGCACGGCAGTCACCAGGAATTCGTTTCCGAGCTGGGCATGGGGATGCCGATGCGGATCGAGCGTTCGGTGTTCGTGCAGGCCAACAAGAAATTCTGATGTTCCGGCGATTTTCTCCTCAATTTGGTGTCCGGCACGCCGTGTCGGTGGCTTGGCTCGCACTGTCGCTGTGCCTGCCTGTCGACATTCAGGCGCAGACGGTGGCGCAACGGGAGGAGAAGATCAAGGCGGCGCTGATTTTCAAGCTGATCAAGTTTGTCGATTGGCCGGCAGAGATCATGCCCGGCAAGCTGCCGATCCAGGTCTGTGCCCTGGGGGATACGCCGGTGGGTCGCTTGCTGGCCGAGATTGACGGCAAGCATGTGCGTGACCGGACGGCGCAGTTTCACAGCGTCGATGGCTTGTCCGCGAATGATCTGCGTGGCTGCCATGTGCTCTATGTACTTGCCGGGAGTCGGGAGATTGCTGCCAGCCTGCCGCCGTCCCTGCGCAGAAAAGGGTTGTTGACCATCAGCGATGCGCAGGATTTCACCCGGCGCGGCGGCATCATCGGCCTGGTGCGTAGTGAGAACAAGATGGCGTTTGAAATCAATCTCAAGGCGGCGCGCGAGAATGGTCTGGAACCGAGCGCACCACTGCTCGAACTGGCTACTGTGGTGGAGTAGGCCGTGTCTGACCAGAAAACGCCCCAATCCTTACCGGGGAGTTCGATCCGCGACAAGCTGCGTCGTCTGGTTTTCCTGAGTGTGACCGGCGTCCTGCTGGCCGTTTCCCTGCTGACCCTGGCCTATCAGGGCTGGATGTTTGCCAATACCCTGATCCAGCGGATGTCGGTGGTGGCCCGGATGACCTCGGCCAACGTCGCCGCTTCGTTGCAGTTTGGCGATGAGCGTCAGGCCGACAAGTTGCTGCAATCGCTGCGGGTCGACCAGAACCTGGTTTCTGTCGTCGTCATTTCCGAGGAAGGGGAGCTGTTTGCCGGTTATGGCCCCGGTGTGCAGCAGTTCCTGCAGGCCGACAAGCGCTGGTTACAAGAGGCCGTGGCGGATCGTCAGCCGATCCATCGCCTGAATTTTGATTCCTTCGAATATGTCGCGCCGGTGATCCTGCACGATGAAATCATTGGTCATCTCTATCTGATTTCCAGCCTCCACAGCTACTATCAACAGTTTTTGTTGTGGGCGGCGGTGCTCTTTGGCGTGTCGCTGGTGGTTGGCTGGCTGGCGCTGTGGTGGGCCACCCGCTTGCAACAGAGGATCGTCAGACCCTTCGAGCAGTTGGCCGGTTATATGGGGCGCGTCAGCGAGGAGCGGGATTTCAGCCTGCGTGCGCCGAGGGAGGGTTTTGACGAGATCGTCCGCCTGACCGACGGGTTCAACCACATGCTCGGCGAACTCGAGCAGCGCGACCAGGCGCTGAAAGCCGCCCTGAGCGAGGCCAACGAGGCGCGGGTCAGCGCCGAAGCGGCCAGTACGGCAAAAAGCCTGTTTCTGGCGACCATGAGCCACGAGATCCGCACGCCGATGAACGGCGTGCTGGGCATGGCCGAATTGCTGCTGGCCAGTCGGCTTGACGATGAACAGCGCTCCCATGCCGATTCGGTGCTGCGCTCGGGGCAGCATCTGTTGGGCATCATCAACGACATCCTGGATTTTTCCAAGATCGAGTCCGGGCACATGACGCTGGAAAACGTCGGATTCGATCTCCGGCGCTTGATCGTCGAAACGCTCGAAATGTTTACCCGGACCGCCGCGGACAAGGGAATTGCACTGAGCAGCCAGATCGTGCCGCCGGACGGGATGGCGGCGTTTTACGGCGATTCTTTCCGTCTGCGTCAGATTCTGGATAATCTGGTCAGTAACGCGGTCAAGTTTACCGATCAGGGTGAAGTACGGGTTCGCGTCGAAATTGCGGCGGCGGTGAATGGTCGTCATCCACTCCGTTTGGAGGTCGAGGATACGGGCATCGGTATCCCGCCTGAAGCGCAGGAAAGAGTCTTTCAGCAGTTCAGCCAGGCCGACGGGTCGACGACGCGACAGTATGGCGGTACCGGCCTGGGGCTGGCGATCTGTCAGCGTCTGGTCGAACTGATGGGGGGGCGGATCGGCGTCGAGAGTACCGCTGGCAAGGGTTCATGTTTTTGGGTGGAAATCGCGCTGCAGGCAGCACCGGATTTTGAGGGGAGTGTGACTAGAGATGCGCTGACCGACACCTCCTGGCAGCAGATTTCCCTGCAAGGGCAGGTCTTGCTGGTCGAGGATAATCCGGTGAATCAGCGCATGGCCCGGGCCATGCTCGGCAATCTTGGCCTTGCGGTGGAAATCGCCGAGCATGGCGAGGAAGCGCTGGCGCTGGCGGCGGAGAAGCGCTTTGATCTGATCCTGATGGACTGCAACATGCCGCGCATGGACGGCTATCGGGCCACGCAGCAGTGGCGCGAACACGAAGCACGCCAGGGGATGCCCCGCCTGCCGATCATTGCGCAGACGGCCAACGCCATGGAGAGCGACCGCCAGCGCTGTTTTGCAGTGGGGATGGACGACTATCTGGCCAAGCCGTTCTCTCGCAAACAACTGGCGCAGGTGCTGGCGCGCTGGTTGCCCGTTGTCGCGAAGCGTGAGGAGCCTGTCACTGTCCCGGACGCCACGGCGACGCCAACGCAGGCCTTTCAGTCACTGGACAGGAAGGTTTTCGCCCAGTTGGCCGAACTGGATCCGGGCGGTGAATCCGGTCTGATACGGCAGATCCTGCAGGCGTATCAGGAATCCACCACCACGCTGGTGGGGCAATTGTCACGAGCGATGGCAGAATCCGACGCTGAAACGCTGCGCAAGCTGGCGCATTCCCTCAAGTCGAGCAGTGCCAACGTCGGCGCTGTCAGGCTTTCCGCGCTGCTGACCGAGCTGGAAAGCCTAGGACGGCAAAACCGTCTGGAGGAAGCCTTGCCAATATGTGAACGGGCGATCACGGAATATAATAACGTCATGGCTGAAATCGATTTATCCCGGATTTCCCAATAGAGCAATTCATGACGAATTGGCAGGTCTGAAATTGAAGG
>CAYMYD010000274.1:0-3384 GCA_964394535.1 uncultured Propionivibrio sp.
GCGCTGGGATGTCAGTGAGGCGACGTTAGAACGATGGCGCAGTGAAGGCCTTGGTGTTGTTGGTGCTCAATTTTCGTAAGAATCTGGCGTTTCTGGTCGGAGTTGGGGTTTTCTGATTGAGCATCTATCCAAGGTTTTAAGAAAGCGCCCGCAGGGCATTCGGCGGACGGTTTGCGCAGCAAACGTCGTCTGGCAAGCGTAGCGCGGCAGGCGTTGCACAGATGGAGTAGAAAGCGATCTGGCCGGTGGAGATGCTGGCGCGACCCCGAACCCAACCGCCAAGTCAGAACCGGAGTCGCGCCCGTTAGCCATCAGGCAACGTTGCATGCCAAGTATGTCACGAAGCGGGCGTTGCCATCGAGACCCATTGGCCCGGAAGGCCGATGGAGATTCCTGGAAGACGCTACCTGTGCGCCCGCTGCCGCCAGGCGGTGACGATTTGCAGCCACTGTGATCGCGGTCATCGCTATTGCAGTGAGGGCTGCGCCCAAGCCGCCCGTCGATGTGCCGTGAGAGACGCCGGACGGCGTTACCAGGCCACCCGTCCGGGGCGACATCGGCATGCCGAACGGCAGCGCCGCTATCGGGAGCGGATGCAGAAAGTGACGCATCAGGGTTCCCCGCAGAGTCCGGTTGTTGATTTACTGACGGCTGAACCGACGGCGCCGGAGAGAGCCTCCTCAGGACACTGCGACCGCTGCCATTGCCCGTTGCCGGCAGGGGTGCGTCAAGACTTCCTGCGCTGTCGAGTTCGTCATTTCCGACAGAACAGGAGTACCTATGGCCCTTACCCCCGAAACTGAAGCAGAAATACTGCGCCGACACCACGCCGATCACTGGCCGGTCGGCACCATCGCCACCCAACTGAACCTGCATCGCGACAGCGTGGCCCGGGTTCTGTCCCAGGCCGGCCTGCCCCTGGCACCGGCCAGTCGCGCTTCGGCGATTGATCCGTACCTACCGTTCATCCTCGAGACCCTGGCCCAGTTTCCGCGCCTGCGTGCCAGTCGGCTCTATCAGATGGTCAAGGACCGGGGTTATCCCGGCAAACCCGATCACTTCCGGCACCTGATCGCTCGTCATCGCCCCCGGCCGAAGCACGAGGCCTACCTGCGCTTGCGCACCTTGCCGGGCGAACAATGCCAGATCGACTGGGGACACTTCGGCCACCTCGACATCGGCCAGGCCCGGCGTCCCCTGATGGGCTTCGTCGCTGTCCTGTCCTGGTCGCGGCAGATCTTCCTGCGCTTTTACCTCGGTGCCCCCATGGAGAATTTCCTGCGCGGTCATGTCGATGCCTTCGCCGCCTGGGGCGGCATTCCCCGGGTTGCGCTCTACGACAATCTGAAGAGCGCGGTACTGGAACGCCAAGGCACGATCATTCGCTTCAACCCCACCCTCCTGGCACTCGCCGGTCACTATCGCTTTGAGCCACGACCGGTGGCGGTCGCCCGGGGAAACCAGAAGGGGCGCGTCGAGCGTGCCATCCGTTACATCCGCGACGGCTTCTTCGCCGGCTGCCGCTTCAAGGATGTCGATGACCTCAACACCCAGGCAGAGGCCTGGACCACCGGAACGGCCCGTGCGCGCCGTTGCCCTGAAGATGAATCACTGACGGTCGGTGACGCCTTCGCTCAGGAGCGCGAGCGTCTGCTCCCTTTGCCGGACGACACGTTTCCGACCGATGAAATTCGCGTCGTATCGGTCGGCAAGACGCCCTATGTGCGCTTCGATCTGAACGACTACTCGATCCCGCACACCTGCGTGAGCCGAACCCTGACCGTCCATGCCAGCCTGAAGACGGTGCGCATTCTCGACGGCCAGACGGGGATCGCCACGCACCCCCGTTCGTTTGACCGCCGCCGGCAGATCGAGGATTCGGCCCATGTCGAGACCTTGGTCGCGCACAAGCGCGCGGCCGCCGCACACCGCGGCGCGGATCAGTTGATCACCCTGATCCCGGCCAGCCGGGCGCTGCTGACACAGGCCACGGAACGCGGGGAACCCTTGGGGCGGACGGTACGGGTGCTCGCCGAATGGCGGGATACCTACGGCGCGGGCGAACTTGCGGTCGCGATTGATGAAGCCCTGGCGCGTGGTGTGCCGCATCCGAACGCCGTGCGTTTGGCGCTGGAACGCCGACGTCAGACCCGGAACGTTCCGCCACCAGTCGCGGTGCCCTTGCCTGAACATATGAAACACAAGGATGTGCCGGTGCGTCCGCATGCCCTCGATGACTATGATCGCCTGATGGAGAATCACGATGACAACCCTGGCTGATGCCAAATCCCGCGCCATGGCGCTGCAACTGCATGGTCTGCTCGCGCACTGGTCCGAGTGTGCCGATGCGCCGTGGCTTGATGCCGTGCTGTCCTGGGAGGAAACCGAGCGCGGCCGGCGTTCGCTGGAGCGGCGGCTGCGCTGTGCGCATATCGGTCGTTTCAAGCCGCTGGCCGATTTCGACTGGTCGTGGCCGCAACAGTGCGACCAGCGCGCCATCGCAGAACTGATGCACCTGGACTTTCTGGATTCGGCGACCAACGCCATCCTGGTCGGTCCCGCCGGGGTCGGCAAGACGACGATTGCCCAGAATGTCGCCCATCAGGCGGTGATTCGGGGGCATACCGTCCTGTTCGCCACCGCCGGTCAGTTGCTCGGCGATCTGGCCGGTCTCGATAGCGATTCGGCGCTGCGTTACCGGCTGCGCCGCTACGCCGCGCCAGACCTGCTGGTGGTCGACGAGGTCGGCTACCTGTCGTACTCAAATCGCCATGCTGATCTGCTGTTCGAACTGATCAATCGCCGTCACGAGAAGAAGAGTACCTTGATCACGACCAACAAGGCTTTCTCGGCGTGGTCGGAGGTGTTTCCCAACGCCAGTTGTGTCGTCGCGATGATCGATCGCCTGGTTCATCACGCCGAGATCATTCCGATCAAGGGCGATTCCTATCGCCGCAAGGAAGCGCAGGAGCGTTCTGCCGCAAAGTCGAGGAAACACAGAACAAAGGAGGATTCATGACCGGCTATCATCAACCTTCCGGTTTGCGCTGCGGGATCAAATTCTTCATCGACCCCGCTTGGTCTCCCGAACAGGCCTTGGCCGTCGTCGAACTCCTTGACGATTTGCGCGAGCGCATCTGGGCGCATTATGCGATCGCCTTGAGCGAGAAATACCGCAATCAGTTCGCTCCGCTCTCTGACGACAAGTCGATGATATCTCCCGACCCGGACAATCCACCCTTCTGATCTCCAACAATCCGCAAAAAGACAAGGGGCCTGCCGGCCCCTTGTCTCGTCTACGCGTCGAAAACCCCCAGCCTCGCCACCAATTTACACCGCCATTTGCCGACACCAGTTTCCTACGAAAATTCATCGCCGGTAACA
>CAYMYD010000275.1:0-3381 GCA_964394535.1 uncultured Propionivibrio sp.
CAGCGTCGAGCCGGTTGTGGAGGAACTCCAACTGGACGCTGCGTTGCGGGTGATCAGCGAAGTGCTGCTCTCGCCCCGGCGTGCCGTTGCCTTGCCGGATTACCTGTCGACCCATGAGGATCTGGGCCAGATCATTGATGCCTTGCTACAGGTTCGCTCCATCATTTTTGCCATGGCCAATGGCGATTTTTCCCGCTCCATCCCGCTCAAGGGTTTTCTGGGTGGTTCGCTGAAAGCCTTGCAGGCTCACCTCAACCACCTTTCCTGGCAGACCAAAATGGTCGCGCAGGGCGATTTCAGCCAGCGTGTCGACTTCATGGGCGAGTTTTCTGAATCGTTCAATGCCATGGTGGTGCAGCTCGAAGAGGCGCACCGCAAACTTGCCGCCAGTGAAGAGCGTTACCGCAGTTTCTTTGCCAGCACCGAAGCGATCAAGCTGATTGTCAATCCGCAGGACTGCGCGATTGTCGACGCCAACTCCTCCGCCATAGAGTTTTTCGGCTATGAGCGGGAGCAGATGCTGACGATGAGAATCAATGAGTTGAGCGCCCGGCCTGTTGATGACATCGAGCAAAAAATAAAAGCCGCGCAGGAATCCGGAAAAGGGCGTTTCGTTTCGCATTATTACGCGGCTTCGGGGGAGCTTTTCGATGTTGAGGTATACACCAGCCCGATTGTTTTTGGTGATAACGAACTATTGATGTGCTCGATCCAGGATATTACCGAACGCAAGAAAATGGAGGAGAAACTCCAGTTCATGGCAACAACGGACAGCCTGACCGGGCTCAATAACCGTTTCCAGTTCATGACCTTGGGCCGACTTTATTTCGAGGCGGCAAAACGTGCGGGCACCCGGCTTGCCGTGGCTGTGTATGACGTCGACCATTTCAAGCGGGTGAATGACACCTGGGGACATGATGTCGGTGACATCGTGCTGAAAAATCTCAGCCAGGTCGCCTTAAAGGTTTTCCGTGCCTCCGATGTGCTGGGTCGGCTGGGTGGCGAAGAATTTGCCGTCGTCATGCCGGAGACCGATGCCGACAAAGCCATGATCGCGATCGAGCGTTTGCGTCAGGCCGTTGCCAACAACCTCATTTCCCACGAAGGAAAAACACTTTCCATCACCATCAGTTGCGGCATCACCACCTTTAGCGGTGACGAATCCTCGCTCGAAAGACTGCTGAAAAAGGCGGATGAAGCGCTCTACATCGCCAAGCGCAGCGGCCGCAACCGCACCGAGCAGGGCTGAGCAGTCCAGGCACTGAACCCTGGCTTTTGCCATTCACCTTCTGGAAGCTTCCGCAAGCTTTTGTGCAACAATCCGGCCTCGGTGGTGGGTGATGCAGTTTTCGTTTTGCCTGAGCGCCCTGGAGGTGAATAGAGCGTGTTCCAGACTCAAAGCGGCGCAAACAGCGTTGCCAGATCGTCTTCGCCGAACTTGAAGCTGACGTGATGGTCTGCGGAGAGAATGCCTTCGGCCAGTTCGGCCTTGCGTTCCTGCAGGGTGAGGATTTTTTCTTCGATGCTGCCGGCGACGATCAGCTTGTACACGAAAACCGGCTTCTCCTGGCCGATGCGGTGCGCCCGGTCGGTGGCCTGGTTTTCAACCGCCGGATTCCACCACGGATCGTAGTGAATCACCGTGTCGGCTGCCGTCAGGTTGAGGCCAAGGCCGCCCGCCTTGAGACTGATCAGGAAAATCGGCACTTCGCCGTTCTGGAAGCGTTTGATCGGGGTTTCGCGGTCGATGGTGCTACCGGTCAGGGTGACGTAGTTCAAGCCTGCCTTTTGCAACTCGACTTCGATCAGCGCGAGCATGCTGGTGAATTGTGAGAACAGCAGAATGTGCCGCCCTTCATCGACCTGTTCGGGCAGCATGGTCATCAGCAGATCGAGTTTGGCGCGTTCGGTCACGCGTTTGGCTGCCGGTGAGCGTAGCAGGCGCGGGTCGCAGCAGACCTGCCGCAGCTTGAGCAGGGCGTCGAGAATGACGATCTGGCTACGGCCAAAGCCCTTGCTCTCCACTTCTTCGCGTACCACGGCGCTCATCGCCACACGCACGGTTTCGTAAAGATCGCGCTGCGCACCGGAGAGTTCAAGCTTGCGCACGATGATGGTTTTTTCGGGCAGTTCGCGGGCGACTTCCTCCTTGCGGCGGCGCAGGATGAAAGGACGAATCCGCCGTGCCAGCAACTCGCGGCGTTCCCGGTCGCCGCCCTTTTCGATGGGGGTGCGCCAGTAGCGGGCGAAATTGTTGCTGTCACCGAGAAAGCCGGGCAACAGGAAATCAAACTGGCTCCACAGTTCACCCAGATGGTTTTCCAGCGGCGTACCGGTCAGGCACAGGCGATGCCGTGCGTCGATCCGGCGCACGATTTCGGCCCCCTGACTGCGGGCGTTCTTGACCGTCTGTGCTTCATCGAGAATGAGCAGATGAAAACGCTGCCGGGTCAATTCCTCGGCGTCGCGCCAAAGCAGTGAATAGGTGGTCAGCACCACGTCGTGTTGCGGAATTTCGGCGAAGCGCGCCTTGCGTTCGGCACCATGCAGGGCCAGTACCGAGAGGCCGGGCGCGAAGCGGGCGGCCTCGTTTTTCCAGTTGAAGACCAGCGAGGTCGGCAGCACGATCAGCGCCGGACAATCAAGGCGTCCGGCCTCTTTTTCCAGTAGCAGGTGTGCCAGTGCCTGGGCGGTCTTGCCCAGGCCCATGTCATCGGCGAGGATGCCGGACAGTTGGTGTTCACGCAGGAACTGCAACCAGGAAAGCCCCTCTTCCTGATAGCCGCGCAGCTTGAGGCCCAGCCCGGCGGGCGGTTCAACATGCGTGACGCCGCGTGCCGCCGAAAGGCGCTCGGCCAGGTTCATCACATCGGCCTGGCCGCGAAACTGCCAGCGGGCAGGGTCGTTCAACTCCGAGAGGCGCGGTGCGTCAAAACGCGAAAGACGCAAGCGGGTTCCGTCGTGAAGTTTGCCATCGAACAGGTCGATCAGGGTCATCGCCAGCGGTTTCAGACGTTTCGCCGGGACGCCGATACGGCCATTGGGTGCGCTCTTGAGTTCGATGATTTCTTCGTTGTCGATGCGCGCCAGTTGCCAGGCGTCCAGCCAGCGCGGATCGCGGCGGAACAGGGCGGCCAGCAGCGGCGCCAGCGGCAGGCGCTGGCCTTCGACAATGATGCCCATGTCGAGATCGAACCAGCCGGCTTCGGATTCAGTGAGGTCGGCCTCCCAGGCTTCGACGGTCAGCGATGAGATGGCGGCGGACGGCGGCGGCAGGCAGGCCAGGACGGTATTGATTTCCGGGATGTCCTGCACGTCCATCCGGCCGATCAGCGCGTCGTCAAGATCGACGTACCACGGCGGATTGAGCGGAATCACCAG
>CAYMYD010000276.1:0-3374 GCA_964394535.1 uncultured Propionivibrio sp.
TGTTCTGCTCCTGACCCCCTGCGTCGGTGTGCACGCCTTCGAGCGTTTCGACCCGCTACAGACCGAGGCCATCAGTCCGGCTCCACCCTTGCTGAAGCCCGGTCAGGACGCCGCTTTCACGCCTTGCCAGCTGCCGCCCGCCGATGCCGCCTACGATGCCTTGCAGGTGGTCGATCTGGCGCTGTGCCAGAACCCGAAAACCCGCGAAGCCTGGGCCAGCGCCCGCAGTCAGGCGGCGATGGTCGGCGTCGCCCAGGGGGCCTATCTCCCCACTCTGGACAGCAAGCTCGCCAGCAACCAGACCCGCAGCAGCGGCGACAGCACGACGCAGAACAGCGCCTCGCTCACCTTTTCCTGGCTGCTGGTCGATTTTGGCGCACGATCAGCGACGCTGGAAAATGCCCGCCAGTTGCTTGAAGCGGCCGCCATGACGCTCGATGCGACGGTGCAAACGCTCTTTCTATCCGCCCTACAGGGCTACTACAACGCCCAAGCCGCCCGCGCCGCCGTCACCGCCGCCATGGAATCGGAAAAAGCCAGCCGCGAAAGCCTCACCGCCGCTGAAACGCGCTATCAGGTCGGCACCGGCACACCGGCCGACCGCCTGCAGGCACAGACCGCCTGGTCACAGGCCACACTCAACCGCATCAAGGCCGAGGGGACGCTGAAAAATGCGCTCGGCACCCTGGCCAATCTGATGGGGCTGGACGCCAATCAACCACTGCGGCTGGCCGAGATTCCCGACACCCTGCCCGACACCCGTTTTGACCAGCAGATTGAATCCCTGATCAGCGAAGCCCGTGAACGCCGCCCCGACCTCAAAGCCGCCGAAGCGCAGCTCAAGGCCGCACAGGCCAACGTCGACATCGCCCGCGCTTCCGGCCTGCCCCGGCTGTCCCTCGCTGCCGGGCCAAGCTGGCAGGAAACGCGGGGCAGCAGCAATGACCTGAGCAAGACCAGCAACGCCATCGGCCTGACGCTGACCATCCCGATCTTTTCCGGTTTTGACACCACTTACAAGCTACGCTCGGCGCAGGCCCGGGTCGAAACGGCCAGCGCCCAGCGTGAAACCCTGCGCCTGCAGGTCGCGCTCGAGGTATGGAATGCCTGGCAGAATCTGCAAACCGCAACGCAGACGATCCGCACCACCGCCGACCTGCTGGCCAGTGCCGAACAATCGGAACGCGTCGCACTGGGCCGCTACAAGGCCGGTGTCGGCAATATTCTTGACGTCCTCAACGCCCAGAGCGCCCTCGCGGCCGCCCGCCTGCAACGCATCCAGGCCCTGCTCGACTGGCGTGTCTCCCGCGCCACGCTGGCCAAGGCAGTCGGGAGGATCATGAATGAAAGGTGAAAAGTGAAACGTGAAATGTGCCAAACCTTGCCGGGAACGATCGTTACGAGAATGTTTTTGCCTTTTATCGCGCGCAGCGCCTGATATTCACCTTTCACTTTTCACCTTTCACTCCTCACTCCTCTTAACGCCATGAAACCCCTGCTCCGCAACGCCCTCCTGCTCTCCCTGATTCTCGCTGGTAGCGGTGGCGGATACCTGTGGTATTCCCGGCAGACAGCACAGTCACCGGAACAGCGTTACCGTATCCAGGCCGTCGAAAAGGGGGACATCGTGCAGACCGTTTCGGCCAACGGCACCCTGAATCCGGTGGTGCTGGTCAATGTCGGCACCCAGGTTTCCGGCACCGTCACCAAGCTCTATGTCGATTTCAACGACAAGGTGGAGAAAGGCCAGGCGCTGCTTGAACTTGACCCTTCGCTCTATGCCGCGCAGTCACGGCAAACGGCGGCGAACGTCAATAACGTCTCGGCTACGCTTGAGCTGGCCAAGGCCAACGAGGCACGGATGCAGGCGCTGTTTGCCCAGGAGTACATTTCGCGTCAGGAACTCGACCAGGCCCGACAGGCCCGCAAATCCGCCGAAGCGCAACTGGCACAGGCCCGCGCCGCCGCTGACAAGGACAAGGTCAACCTGGGTTACACGGTGATCCGCTCGCCGGTTTCCGGCGTGGTCATCGACCGGGTTGTCGACCTGGGGCAGACCGTCGCCGCCAGCCTGCAAACGCCAACGCTGATCAAGATCGCCCAGGATCTCTCCGAGATGCGCATCGATTCGAGCTTTGCCGAAGCCGATATTGGCCGAATCCGAGAAGGCCAGAAGGTACGCTTCACCGTCGACGCCTTCCCGAACCGCAGTTTTAACGGCGAAGTCCAGCAGATTCGCCTCAACCCGACAACGACGCAGAACGTCGTCACCTACAACGTGCGCGTTTCGTTGCAAAATCCCGATCAGACCCTGCTGCCGGGCATGACGGCCTACGTCAACATCGCCGTCGACCAGCGCCAGGGTACGCTGATGGTGCCGAACGCCGCGCTGCGCTTCAAACCGGCGGATAGCGCCGAAAAAACAGCGGAAAAGCCTGCCGCCGGAGCAACGCCCGGTGAAGGCCGGGGCAAGGGTAAAAAACGCGACACCAGCAGCGGCACGGTCTACGTGCTCGATGGCGACACGATCAAGCCGGTCAGCCTGCGCATCGGCATTACCGACAACCGCAACACCGAAGTCGTCGAAGGCGAACTGAAACCCGGCGACCGCATCATCCTCGGCGAAAAAACCCCCACCGCCGCCAACAAGCCCAGCAGCGTGGGCATGAGAATGTTCTAATCCGGAGTGAAAGGTGAAATGTGAAAGGTGAAATGTGGAAAACCTTACCGGGAACAAGCGTTACGAGAAAGGTTTTGCCTTTTATCGCGCGAAGCGCCTGATATTCACCTTTCACCTTTCACCTTTCACCTTTCACATTTCACCTTTCACATTTCACATTTCACATTTCACTTCTCACTAAAAAAATGCCCCCCGTCATCCGCGTCGAGCATCTGGCCAAATCCTACATCACCGCCGCAGGCCCTTTTCCGGCGCTGAAAGGGGTTGATCTGAGCATTCAGCCCGGTGAGTTTGTCGCCATCATGGGGCCGTCCGGTTCGGGGAAGTCGACTTTCATGAACCTCCTGGGTTGCCTCGATACGCCGAGCGAAGGGGACTACTTTCTCGTCGGACACAATGTCGCCCGGCTCTCCAGCGACGAACTCGCCGTACTGCGCAACCGCACCATCGGCTTCGTCTTTCAGGGCTTCAACCTGTTGCAACGCATGAGCCTGCAGGACAACGTCGCCCTGCCCCTTGTCTATTCACGCGTCGAGCGTGACACCCGCCGTGAAAAGGCCCGCCGCATGCTCGCCCGGGTTGGTCTGGAAAGCTACGCCGATTCCCTGCCCTCGCGCATCTCCGGCGGCCAGCAGCAGCGCGTCGCCATCGCCCGCGCCCTGATCAACGCCCCCAGCCTGATCCTCGCCGACGA
>CAYMYD010000277.1:0-1765 GCA_964394535.1 uncultured Propionivibrio sp.
AAGGGTGACGCGCATGCGGGTAATCCACCAGCGGTAGTTTTCCGCCTGGTGCGCTGGCCAGCGGTAGAGCGGATTGCCCCAGCGCTGGCCAGTGGCGCTGAAATAGTCCGGCGGCACCCCGGCGATGACGCGGGGACGCCCTGTTTTGTCGAGGTCGAAAAGCTCCTGATGCGCCCAGACGTCGGCGCTGTGCGGCGAAACAAAAATCGGCATGTCGCCGATGATTGCAATACCATGTGAATTGGCGTACTGCTTCAGGGCCGCCCATTGCCGGTGGAAGCACCATTGGCAGAATTTCCAGAAGGCGCACTCGTCGGCATGCTGCACGGCAGCAGCGCGTAACTCCTCCGGCTGGCGTTGCGCCAGCGCGCCCGGCCAGTCCTGCCAGACCTTGCCGCCCTGACCGTGTTGCTGGTCGAGGGTCATGAACAGCGCATAGTCTTCGAGCCATTCACAGGTGGCACAAAACGCGTCGAATGCTTGTCGTTCCTTGCCTTTTTCAGCGGCAAAAAAACGTCGCGCCGCGCGGCGCAGGCGATCCATGCGGTAGCCCTTGATCGCCGGATAATTCACCCGTTCGGCGGAAAAACCTGCCTCAGGCGTGATTTCATCGGCTTTCAACCAGCCGGCCTGTACCAGCTGCGTGAGGTCGATCAGCAGTTCGTTACCGGCCAGCGCCGAGGGACTCATGTAGGGAGAGTTGCCGGGGCCGATCCCGCCAAGCGGCAGTACCTGCCAGAGCGTCTGTCCGGCGGCAGCCAGCCAGTCAACAAAATGGAAGGCCGTCGGGCCTAGATCGCCGGAGCCGTGTGCACCGGGAAGGGACGTCGGGTGCAGCAGGATTCCGCTGCGTCGTTTTGCAGGCATTCGCCTTTTACTCCTGAGTAAGTAGCTGAACGCTACGGCCACCCAGCGCCGTGCTGCCACGACAGGACTGGGACTGGAAGGGCATTTCGGCCCCGGTATCGCAAATGAGTTGCCAGGGGCCCGGTGGCAGACGGAACTCAAGCGGCTTGGCACGGCGGTTGATCAGCACCAGCAGGGTTTGCCGCACGGCGCTTCCGGATACCGGGGCAAGAATCATGCCCAGCGCATCCTGGTCGGGCGCACTCCAGGCCACGTCGCTGATTTCATAAGAGTCAGGATGCCACCAGATGATGTCGGAGAGCGACTGGCCGTCGCCCTCGCCGGTCAGCCAGCGGCGCCGCGCCAGTTGCGGGAAACGGCGGCGCAAGGCGATCAACCCGGCGGTGAACTCGATCAGTTCATGATCGGCACGCGCCCAGTCGAACCAGGTCAGTGGATTGTCCTGGCAGTAGGCGTTGTTGTTGCCGGACTGGGTGCGCCCGAGTTCGTCGCCACCCTGTAGCATCGGCACGCCTTGAGCGACAAAAAGTGTGGCCAGCAGGGCGCGCTGGAGCAGGCGACGGCGGCGCAACACCACCGGATCGGCGCTCTCGCCTTCCTCGCCGCAATTCCAGGAGAGGTTGTTGCTGTTGCCGTCGCGGTTGTCTTCGCCGTTCTGCTCGTTGTGCTTCTGCTGATAGCTCACCAGATCGCGCAGGGTGAAGCCGTCGTGCGCGGTGACAAAGTTGATGCCGGCCTGCGGTGCCCGGCTGCCGTGATTGAAAATTTCGCTCGATCCGGCCAGGCGCTGGGCCAGCGCACCAATACCGGCCCCGCCGGTCAACCAGAAGGCGCGCACATCATCGCGGAAACGGTCGTTCCATTCGCTCCAACCGAGCGGGAAACGTCCGAGGTGATA
>CAYMYD010000277.1:1865-3369 GCA_964394535.1 uncultured Propionivibrio sp.
CGGGGATTGTCCGGGCGGAGGCGATAGTAGCTGGCGTTGTCGATGCCGCGGAAGGAAACCGTCGGGCCGTTTTCGTCGCTTTCTGCCGTGTGGTTGAACACCACGTCGAGAATGACTTCCAGACCGGCCGCATGCAGCGTACGCACCATCGAACGGAACTCGGCGATGACCGATTGCCCGTTGCAGCGCGCCGCATAGCTCGGCTCCGGGGCAAAGAAACCGAGGGTGTTGTAGCCCCAGTAGTTGCGTCGGCCATTGCTGGCCAGATGTTTTTCGTCGAGGAAATAATGCACCGGCAGCAGGTTGACGGCGGTAATTCCCAGGCGCCGGAAATGGTCGAGCATCGCCGGTGAGGCCAGTCCGGCGTAAGTCCCGCGCAGCGCTTCGGGAACGTCCGGATGCAGGCGGGTCGCCCCCTTGACGTGCACTTCGTAGAGAATCGAGTCGGCCAGCGGAATGGCGGGCGGACGGTCGTTGCCCCAGTCAAAGCCTTCGTCGTTGACCACGGACCACAGCCCGTTCACCGTCGTCGGCATCATGTCGTAGGAGAAAGCACCCCGGATTTCACGTGCGTAGGGGTCAAGCAGCAGGCGGCGCGGGTCGAAGCGGTGTTCCGGCCCCTGCGGCCCATACACCCGGTAGGCGTAGTGCAAACCGGCAGCAGCGCCCGGCAGATAACCGTGCCAGACCTGATCGGTACAGCAGGGCAGCGGCAGGGTATGCAGACGTTCGCCGTCGAACAGGCACAGTTCGACGCGTTCGGCATGGGCCGAGAACAGGGCGAAATTGACGCCCTGTTCATCGGCTTGCGCCCCCAGCGGCCAGGGGCGCCCGGCATTCAGCCCGGATTCCGGCCTCAAGGATTCCATTCGAGGTAAACCACCGCCAGCGGCGGCAGTGTCAGGGAAACCGACCAGTCACGGCCATGCGAAGGAATCTTCTCGGCTTCAACCACACCGAAGGGATTACCGACGTTACTGCCGCCGTAGTATTCCGAATCGGTATTGATGCGTTCGACGTAGCTGCCTGCGCCTGGCGCACCCAGCCGGTAGCCGTGCCGTACCACCGGCGTGAAGTTGCAAACGCAGAGAATCGCTTTGCTGCGATCCTTGCTGTAACGCAGGAAAGCGATCACCGAGTTATCCGAATCGTTGGCCGAAACCCACTCGAAGCCCTGGTACTCGAAATCGATTTCGTGCAGCGCCGGGGTTTGCCGGTAGGTCTGGTTGAGGTCACGGATCAGACGACGGACGCCGTCGTGCTGCGGGAAGTCGAGCAGGTTCCAGTCGAGCGAGCCGTTGGAATTCCATTCGTTCCACTGCGCGAACTCGCCGCCCATGAACAGCAGTTTCTTGCCCGGATGCGCCCACATGAAGCCGTAAAGCGCGCGCAGGTTGGCGAATTTCTGCCAGTAATCGCCGGACATCTTGCTGATCAGCGAGCCCTTGCCGTGCACCACTTCGTCGTGCGACAGCGGCAGCACGAAGTTTTCGGTAAAGGCGTA
>CAYMYD010000278.1:0-3309 GCA_964394535.1 uncultured Propionivibrio sp.
GTCGGATCTGCCTCCTCTGGCATGCCGGCTGTCTCGGCCACCGGGGTGTAGGTGATTCCGCCGCCGTAGAAAGCGAATCGTTCCTCCAGCGACAACCACTCCACGCCATGCCCAAATGGCTCTCCCCGCGTTTCCCGGTTCCGAGGTGCTATCACGCGGATGTTTCCACCCTTTACCCGGACCCGGTCCAGGATCGTGGGCTCACGCCAGACATTGATCAGGCTGCGCGCCAGCAGTACCGGATCACGTCGCGCCTCACCCAGGTGCCAAACGCCGGAACCGAGATCGATGATCCCATCCCGGCTATTGATATCCATGGCCAGCCGCAACTTCGCCCGAAACCACTCCTCATCGAGTTCCAACGCGGCCACGTCATCCGCTTGCACAGAGACTTGACCGCACTCCGGGCAATGGCAACAGCGTCCGCCTTTCCCGTCGCCCCAGATCTGACATCGATGAAGCAGGCAGTAGGGGCACAACGTATGTGTCTGATTCAGGGCTGCCGGTTTCACCGCCTTGCCAAGGGCGCTGGACGCGGCAATCTCGCCAGGCGACAACATGCTGCGGGCCAAGGGTGTGCCGCCGGTAAACAGACGGCACACCAGCGCCCAGGCATCGTGGCTCGCCACTTGTTAGTCCTCGTACACCGGCTGCTGATTTGTGGTCTCGACGTCCGGCGGCACCTCGTGGGCTGAGAGCGTCTGGCCCGGCTGCAGGATGCCCAGCGTGACGAGATAGCTCTCCAACTGTGCCTGCATCTCGGCATCAAACTTATGCAGGTTCAGCCGTCCCTTGCGGGTGACCTCGATGGTCACTACCTTGGGGCGCATCTTTCCAGGCTCGGGCGGGTAGTAGAGATTGATGTGGGCGGCCGTCACCAGCCAACCCCGGCTCAGGGGATTCTCGTTGGGAAACTCGTCCTGCAGCAGATCCGTCACGCAACGTTGATCACTGGATGCCATCGCCGTGCAATCCAACTTCAATGCCGAACTGGGGCTGAGGACGGAGATCGATTTCACCTGCAGGACATCGAATCCATCGGCCTTGGCGGCTGGCACGTTGAAGCCGAGGCTCAATACCGACAAGTCCAGCGTCGGCGGCTTGATGCGTTGGGCGTCGACCTTCACGCCCAGCAGATGCTCGGCGAACGCATCGAGCAGCATCTGATGGTATTTGACGCCGCCTCTCACCAGGGTCCGGGTCACGCCGGTGGCCATCGAGTATTCCAGGACCGAGTGGATGTTTGGATTGCCGACCCGCCGCTTGAGGTCGTCACCCTCGAACTCCAATTGCAGCATGGCCAGATCCTTGACGTGGACGCTCAGCAAAAACACGCCGGGGCTGCGTTCCATGACATAGGCCTTGCTCCGGTCGCCGCATTGCATCTCGCGCTGGTAGAACGCTGACACGGCCTGGCGCAATCCTGTCATGGCCGGTTCCGAGGTGTTGGGCCGGCGACATACGCCGAGATCGTGCTGCTGGGCCTGCCCGCCGTGCCGCTCGAAATGATCGACGTCGCCCGCACGATCGAACAGGTCTGGATGCTTTGCGTAGAGCCAGAACGAACGGTGCATGTCGCTCTGGCAGGCCACCAATCCCGATAGCGCAGCCGCATTGCCCGTCGATACCTGGAACATGGCCTGTTTGCCGGCGGCGTCGCCCAACTCAACACTGGCACGGAGTTTCGCCGCCACCCGGTCGCGCACTGTCACATCCGCGCAAGTGAGCAAGGCTTCCACCAATGCCTGCGAGGTTTCTGGCGCATCGGTCCAGGTAAACCCAGCGGGCATGGTCAGCCCATTGTCCGTCAAAAAGTCGCGCAGCCCGGCGTCCACCGGCAGTTCGAGCAGCACTTCGACCCAAGTCTTTTTCATCTTCGTAGTCCTTTCCGAAATGGCGTCGGAGGTCTGCGAACGAGGAAATCGAAGCGCTGGCCGGCGACTATGGTTACTAAACTTATATCGCGCATTAGTAAAGCAGCGTGATACAGCGTGATTCTGTTCCCCTCTTATCCGCTTGTCAATAAGCAAGGAACATCTGGCGCTTTCCTGTATCACAGAGCTATACTTTCAGTCCTATCAGGATTTATTGACGAGACAGGAGCATCGCCATGGGTTCGGCGTTTGGAATACGCCTGCGAAGCCTGCGCGAGGCCAAAGGACTGACCTTGCAGCAGGTGGCCGACGCGGTCGGCTGTACTAAGGCCTATATCTGGGAACTGGAGAAAAAACCGGGGCAGCGGCCTTCCGCCGAACGGATCCAGGCCATTGCGAAGATATTGGGCGTAACGATGGGTGATCTCATGGGAGAGCCCGTTGAAGAAGCACCTGAGGCCACGCCCGATGATGTCGTTTTCTTCCGCGAGTATGTCGGCATGCCGGAGGAGGAGAAGCGGCGTTACCGGCAGGCGCTGGAAGTGATGTTTGGCTCGCGCAAGGACGGAGACAAGAAGTGACTGCGGAGGTACTCACGCCGCCCAAGGCCGCGTACAACATCATCAAATGGATGCGGGCCTACCTCGGCGGTGAGATGCCTCTGGTTACAGATCTCGAATTGATTCGGCAGATGCTTCCATCGACGCCCTATGGCAAAGGCGTCAAGGAAATCAAGCCGCCGGCGCCTGCGCCGTGGTCTGGCTGCGAGGGGGCACTGGTTCGTAATCCGAGCGATGCCGCCGAGTGGGGCATTTTCTACAACGGCTCTGCCAGGCCGGAGCGGCGGCGTTTCACCATCGCCCACGAGCTTGGCCATTTCGTACTGCATCGCGCTCAACCGCCAGAAGGCGGCTTCAATTGCGACAAGTCCAGCGTCTACTCGGGCTCGGACACCATGGCGGTGATCGAGCGTGAAGCCAACGTCTTCGCCAGCAATCTCCTGATGCCGGGAGATGTGTTCGGCAAATGCATCAATGGCTCGCATGTCGACCTGCATCTGCTGAGTGACCTGGCGAAGCAATTCGACGTGTCGTTCGAAGCCTTGTGCATCCGCTTTATCCAGCACACGAGTCAGCGCGCAATCCTGGTTTGTTGGGACAACGGTTATCTGGACTACGAGTCCCGCAGCAAGGAAGCGCTGAAGACCCGTGCCAGGGTGCGGCGCACGGACGACCCGCAGGAGCCGCTACCGAATACCGTGGCTGCCGATACCTCGGTGGAACAGGAATGGAACGGCATCACTTTGTCGGCTGCCGTCTGGTGTGCCGAGGAAGCGCCTTATATGAAGCTGACAGAGTTCAAGCACACCTACAGCGAGCGCGATCGGGTACTCAGCTTGTTGCTGCTGGAATCGGCCGAGCCGCGACCGTGGGAT
>CAYMYD010000279.1:0-3276 GCA_964394535.1 uncultured Propionivibrio sp.
CGGAATACATCAATTGCCCTTGGGCCACACTTCGTCAACTTCATCGATGCCCAGGTACAGGGCGGACGCTATGGTACGGCAAGCGATGTGGTACGAGCCGGATTGAGACTGCTTGAGGAACACGAGGCCAAGGTCAAATCACTACAAGAAGCGTTGAAAGCGGGTCAGCAGTCAGGTGAACCGCGCCCGTTTGATAGCGAGGCGTTCTTGCAGCGGATGCACGAACAGCATGGCTAAGCTATATCGACTTTCTCCGCTGGCTGAAACCGATCTTGAAGAAATATGGCGCTACACATGCAAGAACTGGTCGATGCAACAGGCAGATACTTACCACAGGCAAATTGTTGCAGTGATTGAGGCGCTGGCAGCGGGCAAAAATCGCGGGCTTCCGGCCAACATACTGCCAAATTTTCAAAAGTACCTGTGTGGCTCACATGTCGTTTATTTTCTGGACTACGCTGACCACCTGGATGTCATCCGTGTCCTGCATCAGCGACAGGACGCAGAACGACATCTCGTCGAGTAATGGAAGCCAAAGAAAGTCAGGCAGAATTTTCAGATTTATCCCCAGCCCCCGAGCCGATACACTGGCAGGATCATGCAAAGAGAATCAATGAAATTTGACGTGCTCATCGTCGGTGGCGGCCCGGCTGGGCTGTCAGCGGCAATCCGGCTGAAACAATTGGCCCGCACACAGGGGCAGGATATTTCCGTCTGTCTGATTGAAAAGTCAGCAGAAATCGGCGGCCACATCCTTTCCGGAACGGTGCTGGATCCGCGCGTGCTGAATGAACTTCTGCCAGACTGGCAGGCGCTTGGCGCTCCCCTGAAGGTGCCGGTTCAGGAAGACCGTTTTCTGATGCTTGGCGAGCAGGGCAGCTTTCGTATTCCCGGTTTTTCTTTGCCCAACTGCTTTCACAATGCAGGCAATTACGTCATCAGTCTGGCGAATCTCTGCCGCTGGCTGGGTGAGCAGGCAGAAACGCTGGGCGTGGAAATCTATCCGGGCTTTGCCGGGGTGGAAATTCTCTACGATGAAAAGGGCGCGGTGCTGGGGGTGGCGACTGGCGATTCCGGGGTGCTGAAAGACGGTCATCCCGGACCTGCCTGGCAGCCGGGGATGGAGCTCATCGCCCGATACACCCTGTTTGCCGAAGGTTGCCGTGGTCAGTTGGGCAAGCAGCTTGAGCAGAAATACGGCTTGCGCGAAGGCAAAGACCCTCAGATTTACGGCATCGGCATCAAGGAACTGTGGGAAATCGACGCTAACAAACATCGCCCCGGCCTGGTCATTCATACCGGCGGCTGGCCGATGGATGCGGCAACCTACGGTGGCGGCTTCATGTACCACGGCGACGATCACTTCGTCTCGGTCGGGCTGGTCGTCGGCCTGAGCTATACGAATCCTCACCTCTCGCCCTTCCACGAATTTCAGCGACTCAAGACGCACCCGGCCTTGCGCGAGTTTCTGCTCGGTGGCAGGCGCATCGCCTACGGTGCCCGGGCGCTGACGGCAGGCGGTTTGCAATCGCTGCCAAAATTGACCTTCCCTGGTGGTGTGCTGATCGGCGATGACGCCGGATTCCTCAACGGCGCCCGCATCAAAGGCGCGCACTGTGCGATCAAAACCGGGATGCTGGCCGCAGAATCCTGCTTTTCGGCCCTCGTTGCCGGGCGCAGTCATGACGAACTCACGACTTATCCCGCCGCTTTTGAACAAAGCTGGCTTCATGACGAACTGCATCGGGCGCGTAATTTCAAGCCGTGGATGGCCAAGGGGCTTTATCCGGGCAGTCTGATGTTCGGCATCGATCAGGTACTGCTGCGTGGCAAAGCCCCCTGGACCTTGCGCCATCAGGCCGCCGACCATGAAAAGCTGCAAGCAGCCCGCTCGTGCCCGATGATCGACTATCCGAAACCGGATGGGGTCATCACCTTCGACATGATGTCCTCGGTCTATCTTTCTGCGACTCATCACGAGAAAGATCAGCCCTGCCACCTGAAGCTCAAGGACGAATCGCTCGCGCTCACCGTCAATCTGGCACAGTATGACGCGCCAGAACAGCGCTACTGTCCGGCGGGCGTGTATGAAATTGTCCGGGATGCCGCCGGAGAAAACCCTCGGTTGCAGATCAATGCGGCGAACTGCCTGCACTGCAAAACCTGCGATATCAAGGACCCGTGCCAGAACATCACCTGGGTGGCTCCCCAAGGGGGAGAAGGGCCAAATTATCCCAATATGTGAGGGACTGCGTTCCCGGAAAAGGAGTTCATTATCAGCCCTGAACGAGTCACTCTGAAGGATGTCGCCCGATTTGCCGGCGTTTCAACCGGCACGGTATCGATGGTGCTGAACGACAATCCATCGGTTGCCCCCAAAACACGCGAGCAGGTCCAGCAGGCCATAGAAGCGCTGGGCTATGTCTATAACCGCAGCGGCGCGCAGTTGCGCAAGAAGCGCAGCGGCGTCATCGGGGTGTCGATCTGCAATCTGGCCAACCCGTATTTTGCTGAAATCAGCGTCGGGATTGATGAGGCGCTGGGGGCCTTGGGTTTTGCGCAGATCCTCGGCCATAGCGGAGAATCGGTTGTGCAGCAGCAAAAATTCCTCAATCTGGCGCGGGAACACAATGTCGAAGGCTTGATCTTGATGCCCGCCATCGGCACCACATGCGAAATGCTTGAAAAGGTGCTCTGCTGGAATATCCCGCTGGTGCTGGTTTCCCGCTATGTGCATGGGGTTTCGACGGACTATTCCGGGGCCGACAACATTGCCGCTCTGGAGACGACGACCCGGCATCTTTTGCAACTGGGGCATGAAAGAATCGCCTTTGTCGGTGCCAACAGCCAGACGTCGACCGGGCGGGACCGGGTTCGTGGCTACCAGATGGCGATGCAGAGCGCCGGTCAGGAGGTACCGGAGAGCTTGGTCATCGAATGCGCGGCAACGCGGGAGCAGGGCTATCTTGCCGCGCAAAAGCTGTTCAAATCCGCCAAGCCGCCGACCGGCATCGTCTGCTTCAATGATCTCCTCGCCTTTGGCGTCATGCTGGGGCTGAGAAGTATTGGCGTTGAACCGGGGCCGGAATGTTCAGTGGTGGGTGCCGACGACGTGGCTGAGGCTGTGTTATGGAAGCCTGGCTTGACGACGGTCGCCATGCACTCGCACCGGATCGGCCAGAATGCCGGTCGGCTCTTCCACAAGCGTCAGGAAATGCCCGACACCGGGCCGGAACAGATCCTGCTGAAACCGGAACTGATCGTTCGCGGTAGCAG
>CAYMYD010000280.1:0-3243 GCA_964394535.1 uncultured Propionivibrio sp.
CCGCTTTCCGGCTTGTTGGTGCTCAGTTAACTTCCGACCGCCCGTGTTTGGCCAGTCGCGCCATGGCCTCCTCGATCGAACTGCCGCGATTGCGGATGAATTCCGGCATCAGCGTGCCAGCGATCATGCCGACAATCGACACGGCAAAGCCGGTCAGGTTGGCAGGCACCATCGCATCGGGGAAAAACAGCGTCGCCACCAGCCAGGTGCCCAGCCCCCCTACTGCCGCAAACAAGGCACCCTGCGTATTTGCCCGCTTCCAGTACGCCCCGGCCACCAACGGGACGAAGGCACCGGTCAGTGTGACGTTGTAGGCGTTCTGCACCATTTCATACATGGTGCTTTCGCTATTCAGGGCAAAGAGCAGCGTGGCCAGCGTGATGGTGACCAGAATGATGCGCAGAGTCAGCAGGAACTGCTTGTCGTTCATGTTCGGCACGAAGGGGCGCAGCACGTTTTCGGTGAAGGTCGCCGTCGGTGCCAGAATCGCGCCGCTGGCGGTTGACAGCACCGCCGAGAACAGCGCACCAAAAAATACGATCTGTGCCCACAACGGCATCTTGGCCAGCACCAGCTCCGGCAGGATGCGCTGAATCTGGCGGACATCGTCAGCCGCAAACAGTGCCTTGACCTCCGGGAAGGAAATTAGCGCGGAATAGGCGATGAGCATCGGCACGAAGGCCATGAAGAAATAGACGGTGGCGCCGATCACCGTGCCACGCACCGCCGTATCCTCGTTTTTGGCGCTGGTCATGCGCTGAAAAACGTCCTGCTGCGGGATGGAGCCAAAGGCAAAAGCGAAGAAAGCCCCCGCCATTGCCCACCAGGCCGTGGCGTCCATCGTGGCCGGGAACATGTCGAACTTCCCGCTGGCCGAAGCGTGTGCCACCACGGCCTCAATGCCACCCGCGTGTTCTCCGGCCATCCAGCCGATGATCAGGAGGCCGATAAGAATCACGATGGTCTGTAAAAGATCGGTAAAGGCCACCGACCACATCCCGCCAAAAACGGTATACACCAGCACGACGGCCGCGCCGATCATGATCCCGTGATTGAACTGCACCGCCCCGCCGGTCAGCACATGAATGATCAGCCCGAGCGCCGTGAACTGGGCTGAAATCCAGCCCAGGTAAGAGATGACGACGGTAGAACTGGTCAATACCTCGACCGCCTTGCCGTAGCGCACCTTGTAAAAATCGCCGATGGTGAGAAGGTTGAGTCGATAGAAAATCCGCGCAAAGAACAGCGCCGCCATGATCAGACACAGGGACGCGCCGAAGGGGTCGCCTGCCACGCCATTCAACCCGTCGCGGGCAAAGGTCGCCGAGATTGATAACACGACTTCGGCACCAAACCACGTGGCGAACACCGTGGCAACATTCATGTACAGGGGAAGCGAACGACCGGCGATCAGATAGTCCTTGGCCACGTGCACCCGGCGCGCAGCGTACAGACCGATGAAGATGGTCACGGCAAGATAAATAATGACGGAGAAGATGAGCATGGCGATCTCCTGGGTGAATTCTCGCAGGGTGAAAACAGGGCAGCGGATTCTAACGACAGGGATGCCGCAACATCAAGTATTTATTGGGGAATTTTTGAAAAAAGAGAGGGGGTGTTGCAGCTTTGCAGCGCAATGGAAAATAAGCCACCCGGGAGGATGAAATATCAGGGGCTTCGCGCTTTGAAAGGGGAGAACCAAGCCTGCCACGACCGTTCCCGGCGCGGTTCTCCACATTTCACGTTTCACCTTTCACATTTCACGGCATCTCAGGTATTTCACGCTAACTACGCTTGACCGTGAGCGGTCCGTAACCCTGGCAGGTGGGCATCATTTCCAGCTGGTTGATATTGACGTGCGCGGGCAGCGTGGCAACCCAGTACGCGGCTTCGGCAATATCGGTCGCAGTCAGCGGCACGGTGCCTGCATAAACCTTCGTTGCCGCAGCATCATCGCCGCGATAGCGCACGTTCGAGAACTCCGTCCCGCCGCACAGGCCGGGGGCCAGATTGGTGGCACGCACGCCGGTTCCGACCAGATCGGCGCGCAGGTTACGCGTGAACTGTTCGACAAACGCCTTGCTGGCCCCATAAACATTGCCGCCGGGGTAGGGCGTATTGCCCGCCGTCGAACCCAGATTGATGATCAGGCCGCTGGCACGCGCCACCATGCCGGGCAACAACGCATGGGTCAGGGTGACGAGACCACGGATATTGGTGGCGATCATCGTCTCCCATTCGTCCAGCCGGGAGTGCTGTGCCGCTTCGGTTCCCAGTGCCAGTCCGGCGTTGTTGATCAGCACGTCGATCGGCTGGAAGTCTTGTGGCAGCGCGGACAGCGCGGCATCGACCGACGCCTTGTCGGTCACATCCAGGCCGATCGGCAACAGCTTGTCGCCAAGTTCCTGGTGAAGCTTTTCCAGACGCTCGACACGCCGCGCCGCAGCGATGACCTGATGGCCTTGACGGATGAATTTTCTGGCCATTTCCTCGCCAAAACCGGCGCTGGCACCCGTAATCAGAACGATCATGAGAACTCCCTTGATGAATTTGACAATTCCTTGATTATCCCCCAAACCGGTCTTGTAATTTGACCCGGAATAAAACTCCGAGGGATACTTCCGCCTTCGCTGGCAAAATCCTTTGCCTTCCCCGCTTTATTTCGTACCGAGACACGCCGCCATGTACTGGGAAAAAGAACTGGAAACACTGCCCCGTGCCGATCTGGAGAAGCTCCAGCTCGAACGCCTGATGAACTCCTTGCGACAAGCTGCCAGATCGCCTTATTACGGCAAGTGCCCACAGATTGCCAAGGCGCTGTCCGAAGGCATCAGCTCGCTCGAACAGTTCCGTGAGTTGCCGTTCACCACCAAGGCCACGCTGCGCGAGGACTATCCCTGGGGCATGCTGGCCGCCGACAAGCGGGAAGTTGTCCGCCTGCACAGTTCCAGCGGCACTACCGGCAATCCGACGGTGGTCTATCACAACCGGCACGACCTCGCCAGCTGGGCCAACCTGATGGCACGTTCGCTCTACACGGCCGGGGTGCGTGATACCGACGTTTTCCAGAACATCAGCGGCTACGGGCTATTTACCGGCGGGCTGGGCTTCCAGTACGGCGTCGAACGGCTGGGCTGCCTCTCGATCCCTGCCGGGGCCGGTAACAGCCAGCGGCAGATCAAGCTGATGCGCGACTTCGGCACCACCGTGGCGCACGCCATCCCCAGCTACCTCGGGCGGCTC
>CAYMYD010000281.1:0-3232 GCA_964394535.1 uncultured Propionivibrio sp.
GGTGGCGCGTTGTTGCAGCAAATCCTTGTCGGCGATTACGACGAGACGTGCTGCAGGCCAGGCGCTTTGCCGTTCGGCAAGTTGCAGGCACAGTTCCGGGCCGACGCCGGCCGGTTCGCCGGAACAGACGGCGATCAGCGGCTGGGTCATTGTTCTTCCAGACGCATCTCGACGTAGGCGCGGTCACGGGCCTGACGCAGCCAGTCCTGATAGGCCTCGTCCATCTTGCGTTCGCGCAGGATCTGGCGGGCGGCGGCGCGTTTGCGCTCGGCGGAGACATCCTGGACACGGCGTTCGAGGACTTCGATCAGGTGGTAGCCGAAGGGCGAACGCACCGGTTCGCTGACTTCGCCCGGCTTGAGCTTGTCCATCGCCCGTTCGAAATCGGGGACGGTATCGCCGGGGTAGATCCAGCCCAGATCCCCCCCTTTGGTGGCCGCACCGTCCTGCGAGAACAGGCGGGCCAGTTCGGCGAATTTCTCGCCGTGGCGGATACGGTCGATCAGGCCTTCCAGCTTGTGCCGTGCTTCGTTTTCTGACACCACTTCGTTGACCTTGATCAAGATATGCCGGACGTGTGTCTGCTGTACGGCCGGCATGGCGGCCCCACCACGCTTCGAGACCAACTTGACGAGGTGAAAGCCGTTCGGACTGCGTAGCACCGGGGCGATTTCACCCGGCTGCATTTTGGCGACGGCTTCGGAAAAGATGTTCGGCAGGCGCTCCAGCGAGCGAAGCCCCAGGCTGCCACCCTGCAAACCGTCGGGGGCGTCGGAGTAGGCGGCGGCCATTTCGGCAAAACTTTCGCCCTGCTTGAGGCGCGCATGAATGTCGTCGGCCTTGGTCTTGAGTTTCTGGATCTGCTCCGGCGTTGCTGATTCCGGGGCGCGTAGCAGGATGTGCGCCACCTCGTATTCCTCGTTGTTGCTGCCGGCCGAATCGCCGCTCAGAAAGTTGTCGATTTCCCCCTCGGAAATGACGATCTTGCTTTCGACCTCGCGCTCGCGGACGCGGGAAATGGTGATTTCCTCGCGGATTTCCTCGCGGAAACGGGTGAAGGGAATCCCGTCACGCTGCAAGGCATCGCGGAACTGGGACAGTGACATTTGGTTATTGGCGGCAATCCGTTGCAGCGCCTGTTCAAGCTGGGCATCATCGACACGCAGGCCAATTTCCCTGGCGTGTTGCAGTTGCACCTTGTCCATGATCAGGCGTTCGAGCATCTGCTGCTCCAGCACTTCGCGCGGTGGCAGATTGGTGCCCTGGCGCTTCAGTTGCTCCAGCGCCAGCCCCAGTCGCGTGCGCAGTTCGTGCAGGGTGATCACTTCGTCATTGACCACGGCGACGATCCGGTCGGCCGGCAGGGGCTCGTTGGCCGGGCGTGATACCTGTGCCGACGCCGTGGTGGCCAGGAAGAAAGTCAGTAGCAGGATCTTAAGGCGTTGCGTCATGGATAAACTCTCTCATCAGAACGAATCATCCGTCATGGGTTGGTTGATCAGGCGGTAGCCCGAGATGCTGCGCTTGAGCAGTTCGAGCGGATTCGATCCCAGGCGGGCAAAGTCGCTCAGTTCAAGCTGGATGAAGAAGGCGGTGGAAGCGTTCTTCTCGGTCAGCGCCAGACGCTTGACGACGCCGCGCACGACCCAGCAGCCGCCATTGTATTCAAGACCGGCCAGGCCCTCGACCAGACGGCCCGACTGGGAGCCTGTGGAGTATTGTGTGCCAGAATCCTTGAAGGAATAGTTGAGTCGGCCGACACCGTGCCAGCCGCCGCCCAGCGGCCACTGTCCGGAAACGTCGATCTGGTTGACCGGTGCGGTGATCTCCCGGTTGTAACGGTAAGCCGCATTCAGTACCTTGCCGGGTTCCGGGCGGAAACTCAGCCCCATCGAATAGCGGGTGAGCCGGCGGTCAGGCAGGTTGTACTGCCAGGCTCCATCGGCATAGAGCCGGGGCAGGATTTGTCCGCTGAAGGCGGCCAGAAAATCGGACTTGTTCCACTTGCGATCTTCGGAACGCGGGTCGGGGGAGTTCAGTGTGACCCGGTTGCGTGTGAAGTAGAAGCGCTGACCCAGCATGGCACGCATGATTTCGTTGCCGGAAGTCGGATCAAGCAGGCGGGAGGTGGCTGCTGCCGTCAATTGATTGGCATTGTTGATGCGATCCCAGCCGGTGAACTGGTTTTCGGAAAAAATCTGCGCGAAATTGAAGTCGGCGAGGCCGGAATCAAAAATCAGGATGTCATCCTGTTTCTTGTACGGGATGTTCACGTAGTAGAGCCGGGGTTCGAGGGTCTGCGTGTAGTCCTTGCCGAACCAGTTGCTTGAGCGCTCGAAGGTCATCCCTGAGTCGACGCTGAAGATCGGCGTGCTCACGTTGATGTTGTCCGGCGTGCTGGCCGACTGGTCGGAGATGCTGTAGCGGCGGATATTGACGCCGATTTTTGGGGTGACATACCAGCCCGGTGTGATATAGGGCAGGGCGATCTGGGGATAGAGCACGGTACGGTCGGCGCTTTTCCCTGAAATCTTCCTGCCACCAATGGTCTGTGTCGGGCGGGTGAAGTGGGTGTATTGCCCCATGAAGCTGCTGTCGGTCAGGTAAAAGTCCGGCTTGCGGGCATTGAAAGTGATTTGTGGCAACAGCTTGTAGGGTTCAAGTGCCGGGTTGTCCCGGTCCGGCTGCAGGGTCTGGTGCTGCTGCAGTTTGGCGCTGGCCGTCCACCAGCCGCCGCCATAGTTCAGCACACCTTCCTGTAGCAGGTGGCTCTGCGACGTTTGCGAGACTTCGCTGGACAGATCGGTGAAGTAGTGGTCGTCGGAGACCTTGTTGTAGTTGATCGTTCCCGAGAAGCCATGTGCCGTATTCTGCGTGTGCATCAGTGAGTAGGCGTAGCGGTTTTCATTGTCGCGCAGTCGGTCGCTGGGCAGGAATTCCGCCTTGACGGTGCTGTTGTACAGTCCGCCCCAGGCGGTGTTCAGGTAGCGGAATTCGTTTTTCATCTGGACACCACGACGAGTCATGACATGCGGCGTGATGGTCGCGTCCATGTTCGGCGCGATATTCCAGTAGTAGGGCAGGGAGAAACCGACACCGCTGTCGCTGCTGGTGCTCAGTGATGGCGGCAGGAAACCCGACTTGCGCTGATTGTTCAGCGAGAACGACAGCCAGGGTGAATAAAAGATCGGCATCCCCTTGAAATAGACCGTCCCGTCCGTGCCCTTGCCGA
>CAYMYD010000282.1:0-1778 GCA_964394535.1 uncultured Propionivibrio sp.
ATCACACCGCAGATGTTGGCCCCCAGGGCTTGCGGCAGGATGATCGCGGCCGGGTTGCTGTCGGAAGCGATTTTCTGCACGACCTTGGCGGTGGTCGGCACGCAGCTCACGCCGGCGATGCCGATGATCGGATTGAACTTCCCGCCGCTGGCAAAGTACAGCACATAACCGCCGATCAGGCCGCCAATGGCCGAAATCAGCAATGCCAACATGCCGAGCAGCAGCAGTTTGAGCACCGTCGGATCAAGCAGGGTATTGGCTTCGCAGAGCACGCCGAGGGTCAGGCCGAGGAAGAAGGTCGCGCCATAAAGGAAGGTTTCACCGAGCAGGTTGGCAAAATTGGTGAGGCCACTTTCACGCACGGCAACGCCGACAAAGAGCGAGAAGAAAAGCGGCGCGGCAACCGGGAACAACAGGCACAGCAAAGTACAGACGACGACGGCGAAAATCAGCTTTTGCGTGCGGTTGATCACCGGGCTGGGGTCATTCGACATGTCGATGCCGCGCAAGCGTTCCGGAACCAGCCATTTGATCAGGTAGGGGAAGCCGCCATAGGCGAGGCCCAGGTACAGATAACCGACGACGGTAATCGGTACAAAAAGGTTCTTGGCCAGCACCAGCGAGGTAAACAACACCATCGGGCCGTCGGCACCGCCAATGGTGGCGACTGATGCCGCTTCCTGTTCGGTGAGACCCAGAACAATGGCCAGCGGGAAGACAACAAAAGTGCCAAGCTCGGCAAACAGGGCGATGATCATGCTCTGGAAAGGCCGCGCCATGACGTAGCCAACATCAAGCAGGACGCCAATGCCCATGAAGATGAAACAGGCAATCAGGCCGTTGCTGAAAGTCAGGGTGTAGATCGGTTGCAGCCAGTTGACCTGCATGATGTTCACGAGATCGACGACTTCGGACATCAGCGGGTCGACGAACAGCGTGCCCATCTTGCCGGAGTCGAGAAACATCACCCCGGCGTTGATCGAGGACATGCCCAGACCCATCGGGATCATCAGCAGTGGTTCGAGTACGCCTTTGGAGCCAAGATAAATCAGAGTGAACCCGAGCAGCATCAGGAGGATTCTCCCGATCATGATTTTCGGTTCGGAGGCAACCAGGGTCGCAATGCCCTGGAAGAGGTCGAGGAAATGAAGGGTTTCCATGGTGGCAATCCTGAGAGGGTGTGTGAAAGGGGGAAGAGGGAAGGGAGAGGCCGGGCTTGCGCAGCCCCCTCTCTTTCCTGCTTCCCCTGAAGGTTCAGGCCAGCGTGATCAGCACCTGCCCTCGTTCCACCGCCTCGCCGACGGCGACCTTGATGCCGTTGACCTGGCCGGAAGCCGTCGCCATGACCGGCACTTTCATCTTCATCGCTTCGAGTTCGACCAGACGGTCGCCAGTGGTGACGGTCTGTCCGACAGTTACAAAAATACCGGCAACGACGCCGCCCATCTGGGCGCACTGTTCATTGCTGCCGGGCGCAGCACGTTTGGGCACCGGTGCCGGCGCAGGGACGGAGACGGAGCTGCTCACCGGTGTGGCAACAGGCACATCCACCGGCGCACTGGCACGGTATTGCGGCATCAACTGAGTGCTGACGTCGGTCATTTCCTGGACGGTGACGTCGTAGTCGGTTCCATTGACATTGATCTTGAAAATTCTGGACATGATGGTTCTCTATCTTCTGGGAAGTCGGTAATGTTGGGTAATGCGGCCCTGGTTACTCCAGTTTCTCTGGCTTTCGGCAATGCGCAGGACGCGATGCGGGCCGGTCACCACCGCCA
>CAYMYD010000282.1:1878-3215 GCA_964394535.1 uncultured Propionivibrio sp.
GTGATGTAGCAGTTGGCCGCAGCCTCGTAGGGCGAGGCGAACTCGTCACGGTATTTCTGGGCGAGCTCTGCGGCAAGCTGTTTGCGGTCTTCCGCAGCTTCCAGATCCTTGCGATAGAGCATCCTGACGGCCGCATCGGCCCCCATGACGGCGATTTCTGCGGTCGGCCAGGCGAGCACCATGTCGGCACCGAGCTCCTGGCTGCACATGGCGAGGTAGGAACCGCCGTAGGCCTTGCGCAGGATGATGGTGATCTTCGGTGTGGTGCAGGAAGCGAAGGCGTGCAGCATCTTGGCGCCGTGACGGATGATGCCGCCGCGCTCTTCATCGACTCCGGGCAGGAAGCCGGGAACATCGACCAGGCTGACGATCGGGACGTTGAACACGTTGCAGGTACGCGTGAAGCGGGCCACCTTGTCGGAAGCGTCACGGTCGAGCGCCCCGGCAAAGACCATCGGCTGGTTGGCGATGATGCCGACAACCACGCCGGAAACGCGGGCAAAGCCGACGACCACGTTGCGCGCGAAATTGGCGTGCAGTTCGAGCATTTCACCGTTGTCGACCAGACGGCGGATGACTGCATGCATGTCGATCGGCAGCGAAGGCCGTTCGGGGATCAGCTCGTCCATGCCGTGATCCAGTTCGTTGCAAACCGGCACCTCCAGTTGGTGGGGCGGGTCTTCGGTGTTGTTTGACGGCAGATAATCGAGCAGTTGCCGGACGATGGCGATGGCGTGCTGATCGTTTTCGGCGATGAAATGGGCGTTGCCGCTGACCGACGCGTGCATTTCGGCGCTGCCGATTTCCTCCATCGTCGTCGTGCGGCCGGTGACGGCCTTGATGACTTCCGGGCCGGTCAGGCACATGTAGGAATTGTTCCGCGTCATGATGATGAAATCCATCAGCGCCGGGGAGTAGGCCGCGCCACCCGCGCAGGGGCCGCAGATCACAGCGATCTGGGGAACAACGCCGGAGAGCAGGACGTTGTTGTAGAACACCTGGCCGTAGCCGGAAAGCGCATCGACACCTTCCTGGATACGCGCACCGCCCGAGTCCTGGAAAGCAACCATCGGCACCCCGATTTTCGCCGCATACTGCATGGCACCGACGATCTTCTGTGCGTGCATCTTGCCGAGCGTCCCGGCCAATACCGAGAAATCCTGGCTGAAGGAGGAAACCTGCTTGCCGCCAACGTAACCGGTGCCGGTGATCACACCGTCGGTCGGCAGATCGCGGCCTTTCATGCCGAAATACTGGGCGCGGTGACGGGCATACAGGCCGGTTTCCTGGAAGGTATCCTGATCGAAGAGCGTCATCAGGCGTTCACGGGCGGAAAG
>CAYMYD010000283.1:0-3214 GCA_964394535.1 uncultured Propionivibrio sp.
TTTTTCGGCAGCCACGTGGCGACCGAAGCCGGCGGTGCCTGCTCGGCGACGGCGATCCGGGCGCTGATCCGGCAACTGGTCGGCGCCGAAGACCCGAAAAACCCGCTGTCGGACAATCAGATGGCCGATGTGCTCGGGCAGCAGGGAATTGTCGTGGCCAGGCGTACAATTGCAAAATATCGGGAGTCGTTGAACATCCCGCCGGTCAAACTACGCAAGGCCTTATAACGATACAGCGGCCAGTCCGTCACGACGGGCCGGAAAAGAGCAGTAGCTTGTGTAAACGCGGTTATATTGAAAAGGAGCCTCACCATGAACTTGCAAATCAGTGGACGTCATCTGGAAGTCACACCGGCGATTCATGATTACGTCACCGGGAAGATTGAACGTACCATCCGTCACTTTGACAACGTGATCGACGTCAACGTGACCCTGTCGGTCGACAAGCTGAAACAAAAGGCCGAAGTGACCGTCCTGCTTTCCGGCAAGGACTTCCATATCGAAGCCATCGAGGAGGATCTCTACGCAGCCATTGACGCGCTGGTCGACAAACTTGACCGGCAGCTCCAGAAACACAAGCAGAAGTTGCAGGATCACCACCGCGGTCAGAGAGTCAATCAAATCGACTGATCTCCTTGACCACCGGGCAGCTGGAGCGCGTAGAATCGCCGGCTGCCCGGTTCGTCATTTTTTCCAACCTTTTCTCAGCGAGCCTCACCGCTTTTACGTATGAGCCAGATCGCCCAGCTCCTCAGCATCGAAAACATCGTGCTTGATCTTGATGTCACGAGCAAGAAACGTGTCTTCGAGCACGCCGGACTGCTTTTCGAGAACCATCAGGGAATCGCCCGCAGTACCGTCTTCGACAGCCTGTTCGCCCGGGAAAAACTCGGCTCGACCGGGCTGGGCCTGGGGATTGCCATCCCGCACGGCCGCATCAAGGGACTCAAGGAAGCGACCGGCGCCCTGCTGCGCCTGCGTACCCCGGTTCCTTTTGATTCGCCGGACGGCAAGCCAGTTTCGCTGTTGTTCGTGCTGCTGGTGCCCGAGCACGCCAACGAGCAGCACCTGCAAATCCTTTCCGAACTGGCCGAACGTTTTTCCGACCGTAACTGCCGAGAAGCCCTCGCCAAGGCGGAAAGCGCCGAAGCCGTCCTCGAAATCCTCTCCCATTGACCCGCACGAGCCAATGAGCGCCCCGCGACACCTGAGCATCACCAAGCTTTACGAAGACCATGTCGACAAGCTGAAACTGTCGTGGGTCGGTGCCGTCGGTGCCGAACGCCGGATCGAGCTCAAAGGGCTGGAAATTTTCGGCCCGGACATCGTCGGGCACCTCAACCTCATTTACTGTCACCGCGTCCAGGTTATCGGCAAGGCCGAGCAATGCTGGATCGAAAGAACCGGGATCGAGCGCTGGAACCGGCAGATCGAAGAACTGATAGCCTGCCGCCCGCCGGCGATCATTGTCGCTGACGGACTGGCGCTTCCGGGCAATCTCCTGGACCTCTGCGAAAAAACCCAGACACCGCTGTTTACCAGCGTCAATCCCTGTGCCGCCGTCATCGACATGCTGCACCTCTACCTGGCACGCAAGTTTGCCGACACCGTGTCGGTGCATGGCGTGTTCATGGACGTTTTCGGCATGGGTGTGCTGATCACCGGCGACTCCGGCGTCGGCAAAAGCGAGCTGGCCCTTGAGCTGGTCTCGCGTGGACACGGGCTGGTCGCCGACGACGTGGTCGAACTGGCGCGCATCTCGCCGACGACCATCGAAGGACGCTGCCCCGGCATGTTGCGCGACTATCTGGAAGTCCGCGGCCTCGGGCTGCTGAATATCCGCACCATCTTCGGCGAAATTGCCGCGCGCCGGAAAATGACGCTCAAACTGATCGTGCAACTGCAAAAGCAGAGCCTGAGCGATGAAACCCCTCGTCTCCCGCTCGACATGCTGACGCAGGAAATTCTGGGTATCGGGATCCACAAGGTGATCTTTCACGTCGCTCCCGGTCGCAATCTGGCTGTTCTCCTGGAAGCCGCCGTACGCAACCGCATTCTCCAGTTGCGTGGTATCGACAGCATGAACGAGTTTGTCAGCCGTCAGCAACGCGCGGTTTTCCTTGACGAAGACAACTGAACCGCGCCTATAATCCTAAAAAATTTTTAGGATAATCCCCCGGGTTTTTCATCTCTCAAACACACAAAGGAGTGAACATGAAAGTCCGTATCGCACTGCTGGCCCTGGCATTCTTCGCCTCTGCGCCTTTCGCTGCCGAACCGGCCAAGAAAGCGCCGTCTCCTGCCCAACTGGCACAACAGGAAAAGATGAAGACCTGTAACGCCGAAGCGGGTAAAAAGGCGCTCAAAGGCGACGAGCGCAAGAAATTCATGAGCGAATGTCTCAGCGCCAAGAAAGCCGAAGCCGCTGCCCCGGCAGCACAAGCAGCGCCCGCGACCCCGGCAACGCCTGCTACGCCGGTAGCACCAGCAGCAAGCCAGCAGGACAAAATGAAGACCTGCAACGCCGAAGCCGCCAAACAGGCGCTCAAAGGCGACGAACGCAAGAAATTCATGAGCGAATGCCTGAAAAAATAAGCCACTTCGCCACAAACAGAAACGGCGTCTTCGGACGCCGTTTCTGTTTGCACCGTCTGCAGGGAGATCAGTAGCGATTCGACCCTCCGGTTCTTGCCGGGTTTCTCCGGCATTTCGTCGCTCAGAATTCCAGCGGGTCGACTTCCAGGTGCCAGTGCAGGCGGGAGGAGGATTTGATGGCTTCCAGTGAGGGCCGCCAGGCCGCGAGGAAGCTCTGTAGCGCCCGGCGGGATGAAGATTCGACAAGCAACTGGGCGCGTTCGAGGTTGGCGCGGCGCGAGAGGCGCATCGGCACCGGGTCGTAACACAACACGTCTTCATGTTCCCCGGCTTGCGGCCAGGCGCGGGCGGTGGCGAGGAAGGCGAGGGCGTCGGGCATTTTCGGCGCCTCGGCACGCAGCATGGCCTGATAGGTGTAGGGCGGGAACCCGGCCTGTTCGCGCTCGGCAAGCTGGCTGTCGGCAAAGGCCGGGTAGTCGTGTTGCACCAGCGCGGCGTACAGCGGGTGATCGGGAAACTGGGTCTGGATCAGCACTTCACCGGGGAGTTCGGCCCGGCCGGCCCGACCGGCAACCTGCATCAACTGGGCAAACAGGCGTTCCGGGGCGCGCCAGTCGGC
>CAYMYD010000284.1:0-3176 GCA_964394535.1 uncultured Propionivibrio sp.
GATCAACTTCCTGATGGACGCCACCGTCGGCTTCATCAACATCAACCAGAACAAGGTCATCAAGATTTTCTCGGTGGCCTCGGTCGCCCTCCTGCCGCCGACGCTGATCGCCAGCATCTACGGCATGAACTTCAAGGGCTGGTTCCCCGAACTCGACTGGGAGTACGGCTACCCGTTCGCACTGCTGCTGATGGTCTTCTCCGTGGCCATGCCGATCTGGTTCTTCAAGCGCAAGGGCTGGCTGGCCTGATCAGTTCAACGCCGGAAAGCCTTCGCCGCCGCAGCCACGGTCGCGGCAATATCGTCGTCGCTGTGGGCGGCAGAGACAAAACCTGCTTCATAGGCCGAGGGGGCGAAGTAATGGCCCATCTCCAGCAGGGCGTGGAAGAAGCGGTTGAAGGCGTCCTTGTCGCACTCCATGACCTCGGCGTAGCTCTGCGGGCAGGTGGCGCGGAAATACACGCCGAACATGCCGCCGACCGATTGTGCGGAGAAAACAATGCCCTGTGCCTGCGCCGCCGCTGTCAGCCCCTGGCACAGCGCCGTGGTTTTTCTGGCGAGATCGGCGTGGAAGTCCGGTGCCTGGATCAGCGTCAGCGTGGCCAGACCGGCCGCGACGGCCAGCGGGTTGCCGGAGAGGGTTCCGGCCTGGTACACCGGGCCGAGTGGGGCGATTTTGCCCATGATCTCGCGTTTGCCGCCAAAAGCACCGAGCGGCATGCCGCCACCGACAATCTTGCCGAGCGTGGTGAGGTCGGGTTCGATGCCGTAAATCCCCTGTGCGCATTGCAGCCCGACGCGGAAGCCGGTCATCACTTCGTCAAAGATCAGTACCGCACCGTGTTTCGTGCATAGTTCGCGCATCTTTTGCAGGAAGGCGGGGCGGGGGGCGATCAGGTTCATGTTGCCGGCGACCGGTTCGACGATGACGGCGGCGATCTTGTCACCGTGTTCGGCGAACGCCTTTTCCAGTTGGCCGGCATCGTTGTAGTCGAGCACCAGCGTGTGTTTGGCGACGTCTGCCGGCACGCCGCCGGAACTCGGGTTGCCGAAGGTCAGCAGGCCCGACCCGGCTTTCACCAGCAGGCTGTCGGAATGGCCGTGGTAGCAGCCTTCGAACTTGATCAGCAGGTCGCGTCCGGTGTAGCCGCGTGCCAGACGGATGGCGCTCATCGTCGCCTCGGTGCCGGAACTGACCAGACGCACCAGGTCGAGCGAAGGCAGGAGCTTGCACAGCAGTTCGGCAAGCTCCACCTCACCGGCGGTCGGTGCGCCGAAGGAGAGTCCCTTCGCTGCCGCTTCCTGGACGGCAGCGACCACCTGCGGGTGCGCGTGACCAAGAATCAGCGGCCCCCAGGAGCCGACATAATCAAGATAGCGCTTGCCGTCGACGTCGGTCACGCTGGCCCCACGGCCACTGGCGATGAAACGCGGTTCGCCGCCGACGGAACGGAAGGCACGCACCGGCGAATTGACGCCGCCCGGAATATGTCGTTGCGCCTGGGCAAAGAGGGAGGAATTGCGATCAGTCACGGGAAGTCTCCATAAAAAGCGTTTGGAAATGGCTGGCGCGCGCGGCGATGTCTGGCGCGTCAAAGAGGTCGCTGATGACCGCCAGCATGTCGGCTCCGGCGGCGATGATCTCCGGGGCGCTGTCCAGGGTGATGCCGCCGATGGCGCACAGCGGGACGCCGAGCGTCCGGCGTCCCTGCTCGAACAGTGTGAGCGGGGCGCGTACTGCCTGCGGTTTGGTCGGGGAAGGGCAGACGGCCCCGAAAGCCACGTAATCGGCCCCGGCAGCGACTGCCGCCTGTGCCAGCGAAAAGTCCGCGTAGCACGATGCGCCGAGCAGCAGTTCCCGACCCAGGGCCTGTCGTGCTGCCGCCAGGTCGCCATCGTTGCTGCCCAGGTGAACGCCGTCGGCACCGACAGCCAGCGCCAGCATCACATCGTCGTTGACGATGAAGCAGGCATCGTGCAGTCGGCACAGCGCCTTCAGGGCAAGCGCACACTCACGCTGCGCCTCCGCGCTGCGGCTCTTGTTGCGGTACTGAACGATCCGTGCGCCGCCCCGCAAGGCTTGCGTCGTCTGTTCCAGCAGCAGAGCCTGATCCGGGCCATCCGGTGTGATCGCATAGAGGCCGCGCAGGCGGCTGTCTGGTTTATTCATCGCTTTCTGCCCTTGGCCGCGCCCAGAAAAAACGGTCGGGGATGAATTGTCCCATGCCGGGACGGAAACCGGCGGCCAGCGTCTGCCAGGTGTATTCCTGCGCCTGCTGGACGGCTTCTTCGACCGCCAGTCCATGCGCCAGTCCGGCCGCGACGGCCGAGGCCAGGGTGCAACCCGAGCCGTGATAGCTCCCGGCCAGCCGTTCCCAGGTGTCGCTACGCACCACACCGCTGGCGTCGTACAGGGTATTGACCACCTGCGTGGTATTTTCATGGGTGCCGGTCAGCAGCACGTAACGGCAACCCAGTGCGGTCAGACGCCGGGCGCATTCGGCCAGGGACGGCTCCTCGTCATCCTCGTTTTCCACCAGTCGTCGTGCTTCGAGCGAGTTGGGGGTCAGTACCGTGGTACGCGGTAACAGCAGGTCGCGCAGGGCAGCAATCATTTCGTCGTCGACCAGTTCGTCGCCGCGACCAGAGGCCAGCACCGGGTCGAGTACCAGCGGAATCTCCGGGTAGTCGTCCAGAATGCGGGCAATGACCTCGATGATTTCGGTGCTGCCGGAGAGGCCGATCTTGAACGCATCGACCGGCATGTCTTCCAGCACGGCGCGGGCCTGCGCCTCGACCCAGCGGGCGTCCAGTGGCAGGACGGCTTCCACGCCGACGCTGTCCTGCACGGTGATCGCCGTCAGTGCCGTCAGCGGGTGACAACTCATCGACGACAGACTCATCAGGTCGGCCTGGATCCCGGCACCACTGCTCGGGTCACTGGCGGCGAAGACCAGTACCAGCGGGGGAGAAAGTTGCGTCGTCGAAGTGTCCATGGCTCGGCGAAAGAGGGTCAGGGGAGTGGGAAAGGTACAAGATCAGGCGGCCGGGGGCAAGCCGCAGGGCAATCGCATGAATGCCATGCGCTTGCCAGTGAAGGGGGAAGGGGGAAGAGAGAAGGGAGAAGGGAGAAGGGTGCGCCTGGTCTGCTTTTTCGGCCTGCGCCCGGAAAAAAC
>CAYMYD010000285.1:0-3167 GCA_964394535.1 uncultured Propionivibrio sp.
CGCCTGTTTTCGTGCTGGTGGTGCCTTTTCAGTCATTTTGGCGGGCCATCTGCTTCGCACCAGGCGAATGACGATTGGCTTGGTGCCACCGAGCATCCCCTGATGAACAAGCCGGGTTTCAAGCCTGCCTGGCACTTTATCCTTCCCAATTGTTGATTGACCATCCCCCGTTGCGGAACGATAATCCGTAGATTCGGTTTTTTCTGCTTTTTTTTTCAATCACCCAGGTCTATCCAGAAGGAGCGAGTAACATGGAAGGAACGAAGAAACAGCTTGAGGCACTGCGCAAGAAGTGCGAAAAAGCGAAACTCGGCGGCGGTCAGAAGCGTATTGACCAGCAGCACGAGCGCGGCAAGCTGACGGCGCGTGAGCGCATCGAGTTGCTGCTGGACAAAGGCAGTTTCCACGAATTCGGCACCGTTGCCACGCATAGCCTGACCTCTTTCGGGCTGGACAAGCAGCGTTTCATGGGCGACGGCGTGATTACCGGCTTTGGCAAGATCAACGGTCGCCGGGTGGCCATCTTCTCCCAGGACTTCACCGTCATGGGCGGTTCCTTCTCCGAAGTCCAGTCACAAAAGATCAGCCGCATCGCCGACCGTGCGCTGGAAGTCGGCATTCCGCTGATCGGCCTCGGTGATTCCGGCGGTGCGCGTATCCAGGAAGGCGTGCGCAGCCTCGCCGCCTACGGTGAGGTTTTCGTGCGCAACGTCATGGCCTCCGGCGTCATCCCGCAGATTTCCGTCATCCTCGGCCCCTGCGCCGGTGGTGCGGTGTACTCCCCGGCGCTGACCGACTTCATCATCATGGCTGGCAAGAGTTACATGTTCCTCACCGGGCCGGAAGTCATCAAGGCAGTGACCGGCGAAAAGGTCACGGCGGAAGACCTCGGCGGTGCCGGGGTACATACCGGCACCAGCGGCGTCGCCCACCTCTCGGCCGAAACCGAGGAAGACGGTCTGGCGATGGTCAAGAAGCTGCTCTCCTACCTGCCACAGAACAACAACGAAGAACCGCCGCGCATCATCCCGGAAGACCCGGTCGAGCGCACTGACGAAGCCCTCAACAGCCTGATCCCGGACGGCGCAAACTCGCCCTACGACATCCGCGACGCCATCGTCTCGATCTTCGACCGTGACAGCTTCTTCGAAATCCAGCCCGACTACGCCGCCAACGCCGTTGTCGGCTTTGCGCGCATGGACGGCTACTCCGTCGGTATCATCGCCAACCAGCCGCTGTGCATGGCCGGCGCGCTGAATATCGACGCCTCGGACAAGATCGCCCGACACATCCGCATCTGCGACGCCTACAACATCCCGGTGATCACCTTCATTGACTGCCCGGGCTTCCTGCCGGGTACCGGTCAGGAATACGGCGGCGTCATCCGTCACGGTGCCAAGATCATCTACGCCTACTGCGAAGCCACCGTGCCGATGATCTCCCTCGTCACCCGCAAGGCCATGGGCGGTGCCTATGTCGCGCTGAGCTCGCGGCAGATGCGCGCCGACCTGACCTTCGCCTGGCCCAGCGGGCAGATCGCCGTCATGGGGGCCGAAGGCGCGGTCAACATCCTCTTCCGCAACGAAATCAAGGCCGCCGAAGACCCCAAGGCACGCGAACAGGAAATCCTCGCCGAATACCGCGAAGAGTTCTTCAACCCCTACCGCGCTGCCGACATCGGTCAGATCGACGAAGTCATCGAACCGAGCCAGACCCGTCCGCGTCTGGCCATGGCCCTCGAAGTGCTGCGTACCAAGGTTGCCAACAACCCGCCGCGCAAACACGGGTTAATGCCGGTCTGATGCAGGAGACAGCGGAGGGCAGGTGATTGACGCCCTCCGCATCTTCATTCCGTCACCATTTTTTATTTGTAACGAGAGGAAGCAATGGAACATTTAGGCTGGGGATTACAGATGACCGTCCTGGGTATGGGACTGGTCTTCACCCTGCTGGCCATCCTGTGGGCGTTGCTGAAGCTGGTTCTGGTACTCGACAAGGGAGATGAGGAAGAAGCTCCCCAGGCGACACCACAGGCACCAGCGGAAGCAGCGCAGAGCGCAGTTGCCGAAGAAGCTCAGGCACCGGCCATTCCCACAGTGAACGGCATGGCAGCAGACCTGGTGGCGGCGATCACGATCGCCGTCATGAGACACAAAATGACCCTGCGTGGCGAGGCCGCGCCCATCATGCGTACCGCCCAACCCGGTAGCCAGCCCAGCCGCTGGGCCGCCGCCGGACGTGTACGGCAAACCAATACCTGGAACCCGAGAGGAAGATAATGCGTCGCTATACCCTAAACATTGGCAGCAACGAATTCGTGATTGACGTGCAGGAGACCGACTTTGACCAGTTCGAAGTCACGGTCGGGGATGCTGCCTACCTCGTGAGCCTGCTTGAAGATCAGGCGATTGGCATCAGCGCCGATCCGTCGGCATCGCCAGTAGCGCCTTCCGTTCCCCGCGCCGTAGCAACCGCATCCGCACCTCGTGCAGCGCCAGCTCCTGCCGCGCCGCGTGTGCAACCCGCCGGTGCCGGTGGTGGCAAGGGCGCCCTCCGGGCCCCGATGCCGGGCGTGATTCTCGAAGTCAACGTCAAGCCGGGCGATGTCGTCAAACGTGGCGAACAGGTCGCCATCCTCGATGCCATGAAGATGCACAACGTGATCGGTGCCCCGCGTGACGGGACCATCGCCGAAGTCTGTGTCGATGCTGGTCAGACCATCAGTCACGGCGATGCCATCGTTACCTTCAAGGAGGATTAACAATGATCGATCAAGAAACGATCGGCCTCTTGCTCAAGGGTGTCAATAACGTCACCTGGCAATCGCTGGTCATGATCGGCGTGTCGTTTGTCCTGTTTTACCTGGCCATTGCCAAGGACTACGAACCGCTGCTGCTGCTGCCGATCGGCGCCGGTTGCATGCTCGCCAACCTGCCGCTCTCGCCCCTGATGGCCGACGACGGCATGTTGAAGATCCTCTACAACATGGGCGTTGGCAATGAACTGTTCCCGCTGTTCATCTTCATCGGCATCGGTGCACTGACCGACTTCGGTCCCTTGCTGGAGAATCCGAAATTCGTTCTCCTCGGTGCAGCCGGACAATTCGGCATCTTCATGACGCTGATTCTGGCCCTGCTGCTCGGCTTCACGCAGAACGAAGCGGCCTC
>CAYMYD010000286.1:0-3157 GCA_964394535.1 uncultured Propionivibrio sp.
CGATGAGGCCGGTTTTTTCCAGCATCATGCGCGTGAATTTGTCCATGCGCGTGGCGGTGGTCGGGCCAGCCGGGCCGACGACTTCATCGCCGACCGGATCAACCGGGCCGACGTAGTAAATCACGCGATTGGTGAAATCAACCGGCAGCTTCTCGCCCTTCGCCAGCATGTCGGCGATGCGCTTGTGTGCTGCATCACGGCCGGTCAGCATCTTGCCGTTCAAGAGCAGCTTCTGGCCGGGTTTCCAGGACGCGACCTGTTCCTTGGTCAGCGTGTTGAGATCGACGCGGGTCGCCGACTTGAGGTCGGGCGTCCAGGTGACCGCCGGCCAGTCTTCGAGCTTCGGCACGGCCAGTTTCGCCGGGCCGCTGCCGTCGAGATGGAAGTGAATGTGGCGGGTTGCCGCGCAGTTCGGGATCATCGCCACCGGCAGGTTGGCGGCGTGGGTCGGGTAATCAAGAATCTTCACGTCGAGGACGGTGGTCAGCCCACCCAGCCCCTGTGCGCCGATCCCCAGCGCGTTGATCTTTTCGTAGAGTTCGAGGCGCAGTTCTTCGACCCGGTTTTTGGCTCCGCGCGCCTTGAGTTCGTTGATGTTGATCGGATCCATCAGCGATTCCTTGGCCATCAGCATGGCCTTTTCCGGCGTGCCGCCGATGCCGATGCCGAGGATGCCCGGCGGACACCAGCCCGCCCCCATCATCGGCACGCTCTTCAGGACCCATTCGACGATGTCGTCCGAGGGGTTGAGCATGGCAAACTTGGTCTTGGCTTCCGAACCGCCGCCCTTGGCCGCACAGATGACTTCGACCTGGTCGCCCGGAACGATTTCGTAGTAGACGATGGCCGGGGTGTTGTCCTTGGTGTTCTTGCGGCCACCGGCCGGGTCGGCCAGTACCGAGGCGCGCAGCGGATTGTCCTTGTCCATATAGGCGCGACGCACGCCTTCGTTGACCATCTCTTGCAGGCTCATCGTCGCGCCGTCCCAACGCACGTTCATGCCCACCTTGAGGAAGACGAGGCCGATGCCGGTATCTTGGCACATCGGGCGATGCCCTTCGGCCGAGAGGCGCGAATTGGTCAGAATTTGCGCGATGGCATCCTTGGCGGCGGGCGACTCCTCCCGGTCATAGGCCTCGCCGAGCGCCTTGATGAAGTCGAGCGGATGGTAATAACTGATGTACTGGAACGCATCAGCGACACTCTGGATGAGGTCTTCCTGTTTGATGATGGTCATTTGATGTTCTCACTTATCGTTGGTGGATGGAAAAAACCTGGGAAACAACGGTGCCAGCGCACCGGGAAAAGACGGGAAATTCTAACATCAAGGCTTGCCAAGCGCCTTTTCGACCACTTCCAGCACATCGCGGGACAGCCCGGTTCGGGACAGCAAGCCCTTGAGCGCGGTGCGGGCGCGGGTCTGGTGAACGCCATCAAAACGCCGCCAACGATCGAAACAGCGCGCCAGACGCGCCGCGACCTGCGGATTGATCGCATCCAGCAGCGCAATCTGCGCGGCGAGGAAGGCGTAGCCGCTACCATCGGCGGCATGGAAATGACGGTGGTTGGCACCAAAGCTGCGTAGCAGGGCGTAGACCTTGTTCGGGTTGCGCAGATCGAAATCCGGATGGCGGGTGAGCGCCTGTACCCGCGCGAGCGTCCCTGGCAGGCGGCTGCCGGCCTGCACGGCCAGCCACTTGTCAACGACCAGCGCCTCGTGCCGCCAGCATTGATGGAAGTCGGCCAGAACGCTCTCACAGCCCGGCGTGTTGGCGAGGACGGCGAGCGCGGCGAACTGGTCGCTCATGTTGTCGGCCCGGTCAAATTGCTGTCGCGCCAGAAGGCGGTATTCGCGCAGTTCGAGTTCCACCAGATAGGCCAGACACAGATTGCGCAGACGGCGGCGGCCGACCTGCTCCGCGTCGGGCCGGTACGGCACGGTCGGTGTCAGATCGTAGTAACGCTGACGAAAATCGGCGTGCAGGCCCGTGGCGAGAAAGCGCAACAGCTCGCAGCGTGCGCTGTGCAGGGCTTCGGGATCGACGACGGCCATCTGCTCGGCCAGCGTCGCTTCACTCGGCAGGGTCAGCACCTCGGCGATGAACGCCGGATCGCCCTCGCCGTTCAGCACCTGGCGGGCGGCGGCAATGATGCCCTCCGGCCAGTTCGCCACTTCACCGCGCCCGATTTCTGCGGCATTTTTCAGGATGAGTTCGCCAAACAACCGCTGCGCCGCCTCCCAACGGTTGAAGGGGTTGCGGTCATACGCCATGAGGTGCATGAGCTCGGCTTCACGCCAGGGATAATCGAGCGTCACCGGCGCGGAAAAATCGCGCAGCAGCGACGGCACGGGCGCAGCCGGGATATTCTCGAAGACGAAGCGCTGTTCGGCGTCGACCAGGTGCAGCAGCCGGGTTGTCACCCCGCCCCCCAGATCGACATCTTCGCCGTCCGGCCCGACCAGCCCGACGGCCACCGGAATCAGGAAATTTTCCTGTTGCGCCAGCCCTGCCGTCGGCGCACAGGACTGGGCGAGCGTCAGCGTATAGCGGCAGGCGGCGGCGTCGTAACTGCCACGCGCCGTCAGTTTTGGCGTTCCGGCCTGGCGATACCAGGTCATGAAGCGCGTAAAGTCAAAACCGGAAGCCGCCGCCATCGCCGCGACAAAATCCTCGCAGGTCACCGCCTGCCCGTCGTGACGCTCGAAGTAAATTTCCATGCCCCGGCGGAAGGCCTCGCGGCCGATCAGCGTCTGGATCATGCGCACCACCTCGGCGCCCTTTTCATAGACCGTAGCCGTGTAGAAATTGTTGATCTCGACGTAGCTGGCCGGACGCACCGGATGCGCCATCGGCCCGGCATCTTCGGGGAATTGGGCAGCGCGCAGACCGCGCACTTCGCGGATACGGGCCGTGGCAAGGCTGTGCGTGTCGGCGCCGAACTCCTGATCGCGGAACACCGTCAGCCCTTCCTTGAGCGTGAGCTGGAACCAGTCGCGGCAGGTCACGCGGTTGCCGGTCCAGTTGTGGAAATATTCGTGGGCAATCACCCGGTCGATATTCTCGAAATCCAGATCGGTCGCCACATCCTGGCGGGCCAGCACGTACTTGGTGTTGAAGACGTTGAGCCCCTTGTTCTCCATCGCCCCCATGTTGAA
>CAYMYD010000287.1:0-3145 GCA_964394535.1 uncultured Propionivibrio sp.
CAGTTCCGCCTGCGCGACTGGGGGATTTCCCGCCAGCGCTACTGGGGCTGCCCGATCCCGATCATCCACTGCCCAAACTGTAACGATGTGCCTGTGCCGGATAGCGAGCTGCCGGTGCGTTTGCCTGAAAATGTCACCGTCACCGGGGCCGGTTCGCCGCTCGCCAAAATGCCGGAATTTTATGAATGCACCTGCCCGAAATGCGGTGCCAAGGCGCGGCGCGAAACCGATACGATGGATACCTTCGTCGAATCCTCGTGGTATTTCCTGCGCTACTGCTGCCCGGATAACGATCAGGCGATGGTCGACGAGCGCGTCGCCTACTGGTGCAAGGGCGGGATCGACCAGTACATCGGCGGCATCGAGCACGCCATTCTGCACCTCCTGTATTCGCGCTTCTGGACCAAGCTGATGCGTGATACCGGCCTCTTTGGTGACGAAAAGCTCGACGAGCCCTTTGCCCGTCTGCTGACGCAGGGCATGGTGGTCGCGCCCACCTTCTATCGTGAAGATGCCGAAGGGCGGCCACAGTGGATCAATCCGGCGGAGGTCGAGCTGACTTGTGACGAGCGCGGCCGTCCGGTCGCTGCCACACTGAAGGCCGACGGCCAGCCGGTGACCATCGGCGGCATCGAAAAAATGGCCAAGTCGAAGAACAACGGGGTCGATCCGCAGGCGCTGATCGAGCAGTACGGCGCCGATACCGCGCGCCTGTTCATCATGTTTGCCAGCCCGCCCGATCAGTCACTGGAATGGTCGGACGCCGGGGTCGAAGGCGCTTACCGCTTTTTGAAACGCCTCTGGCGGCTTGTTTTCGAGCATGTTTCCGGCGGGCAGATCGCCGCTTGGCGGCAAGGCGAACTCAGCCCCGAACTCAAGACCTTCCGCCGCCAGTTGCACCAGACCATCGCCAAGGTCACCGACGATTACGGTCGCCGCCAGCAGTTCAACACGGCGATTGCTGCGGTCATGGAGCTTCTCAACGCCTACGTCAAGCTGCCTGAAGATTCGGCGCAAATCCGCGCTGTACGGCAGGAAACGCTGGAGGCAGTGGCGCTCCTGCTCTACCCGATCGTGCCGCATATCTGCGAGTCGCTATATGCCGAGCTCTGCCCTGGTCAGACGGCAGGCGCACAGCGCTTCCCGCAGGCCGATGCCAGCGCGCTGGTGCAGGATGAGATCGAACTGGTGCTGCAGGTTAACGGCAAGCTGCGTGGCAGCCTGCGGGTCGCCGCCAGCGCCGACAAGGCGGCCATCGAGGCCGCTGCCGTGGCCAGCCCGGTGGCACAAAAACATCTCGAAGGCAAAGCGCCGAAGAAGGTCGTGGTGGTGCCGGGGCGGCTGGTCAATATTGTTGTTTGAGGCGGTGATGAGTGAGGAGTGAGGCGTGAGGAGCAAAATCAGGCGCGTATTTGCCGCATCCGTTCCCGCTGTTGCCGTGTTGGTTCTGGCGGCCTGCGGCTTTCAGTTGCGCGGTGCGTATCACCTGCCTTACGAAAGCCTCTATCTGGCCGTGCCGGAAAGTTCGGTGATCGGTGCGGGTCTGAAGCGTAATATCCGTGCCAGCGGCTCGACCCAACTCACCGACAACAGCAAGGACGCGCAGGCGAGTTTCGTGCCTAGCGGCGAACTGCGCGAAGCGGTGATCCTCTCGCTGTCCAGCGCCGGACGCGTGCGTGAAAAACGGCTGCGTTACCGCTACGGCTACCGCATCCTCGACAATCAAGGGCGCGATCTGGTCCTGCCCGGTGCCGTTGAACTGTTCCGCGACATCACCTATGCCGATTCCGACGTGCTGGCCAAGACGCAGGAAGAAGACCTGCTCTGGCGTGACATGGAAAGCGATCTGGTACAACAGTTGCTGCGCCGCCTGTCGACCGCCAAACCGACCAAGCCGGTCGACCCCGAATAAGCCATGCAACTCAAGGGCGAGCAGCTTGGGGCGCACCTCGAACGCGAGCTGAAGCCGGTTTACACCGTCTATGGCGACGAACCGCTGCTGGTCATCGAGGCTGCCGATACGATCCGCGCCGCCGCCCGGCGTCAGGGTTTCGACGAGCGCGAAGTGCTGACCGTCCTGCCTAATTTCGACTGGAACGAACTGCATCACGCCGCTGGCAATATGTCGCTGTTCGGCGGGCGCAAGCTGATCGACCTGCGCATCCCCACCGGCAAGCCGGGACGTGATGGCAGCGCTGCGCTCAGTGAATACTGTCAGCGTCCGGCCCACGACACCCTGCTGCTGGTGACCCTGCCCGGTCTCGACTGGAGCGAAGAAAAGGCGGCCTGGCTGAAGTCACTGGATGGTGCCGGGGTGCTCATCAAGCTGATTCCACCGAAACTGGCCGAGCTGCCCGCCTGGATCGCCGGTCGCCTGCGTCGCCAGAACCAGCAGGCCGACGAGGAGAGCCTGCGCTTTATCGCAGAACGTGTCGAAGGCAACCTGCTCGCCGCGCATCAGGAAATCCTCAAGCTCGGCCTGCTGCATCCGACCGGCAAACTCAGCCTGCAGCAGGTTCGTGAAGCCGTGCTCAACGTCGCCCGTTACGATCTTGATGGCCTGCGCGAAGCCCTGCTCGTTGGCGACGTGGCACGTCTGGCACGCACCCTCGACGGTTTGAAACAGGAAGGTGAAGCCGCGACGCTGGTGTTATGGGCGATGACCGAGGAGATTCGGGCGCTGGCGCAGGTTCATGCCGGATTGCGGGAAAAACAGCCGCTGGATCTGCTGTTGCGTGAGGCGCGTATCTGGGGGCCGCGTCAGACGTTGTTCCGGCGCGCGCTGCAAAGACTTGGCGAACCGGCCGTCAAGGCTGCACTTGCCGAGGCGGCGCGTATTGACCGGCTGATCAAGGGCATCGGCAGCGCTGATCTGTGGAACGAGTTTCTGCGTCTGGGGCTGGCCTTGCGCTGATTTCGCGCTGATTACGTCGAGGCGTCCGGGGCCAGATGCTCCCACAGACAATCGCTACGGATGCCCAGTTCGTCGTTGAGGCCATGGCGGCATGCGCTCTCGACGAGGCATTCGCCTTCACAACTTTCATCGATCACGACGAGACCCAGTTCCGGGTCAACGCTTCGCTCGCCATCCCAATAGCTGCAGGTTGCGCAGATCTTGATTTCGGCAGGAAGAATCAGTTTTTTA
>CAYMYD010000288.1:0-3142 GCA_964394535.1 uncultured Propionivibrio sp.
AAAAAATGATGGCGGAAAATATTTCATGCAAATTTTGCAGTTTTCTGGCAGGTGGCCTCCCTCTCCCGCGAGCCGGCGAGGGGCGAAAGGCGGTTTCTGTAGGGGCGGTTCGCGAACCGCCCTGCGGCGCAGGAGGTGTTGACGTGGTTTCCGTCGCCCTCAAGCCTCGTCCCCACGCCCCGGAAGAGGGAGGGTTGGGGAGAGGGGAGATTGCGGCGCATTGAATCTGCGCTTTCGCCAGACGAATCGCCGCTGCCCTCTCCCGCCAGCGGGCGAGGGGAGAAGGCCGGGCGGTTCGCGAACCGCCCCTACGGCGTTTGCGGTGTTAATGAGGGTTTGATCGTTCCTACGCTCCAGCGTGGGAACGCATCGTATGACGCTCCGGCGTCGCCTCCTGCTCCTGCGCAAGCTTCCAGGGCGCCGGTTTCGTAGAGTGGATAAGCGCAGCGCCATCCACCGTTTGTTATTTTCCGCCGCAGGCGCAGGATGGATTTTTCAAGAGGATGAATGGGTGGATGGCGCTACGCTTATCCACCCTACGAGCCGAATTCTCTGTGTCTCGGCTCAAGCGCCCGTCTTGCCTCTGGCGTCCTGCGTTTTGCGCCGGGGTCTTTTTTGTGGGTCCGGCTTTTGATCGCTGAAGGGGTTTTCGCTGGTGTTGAACTGGATGCGCAGCGGTGTTCCCTGCAGGCGGAAGACTTCACGGAAGCTGTGTTCAAGGTAGCGCCGGTAGGCGTCGGGAATCTTGTCCAGCGCGTTGCCGTGGATGACGATCAGCGGCGGGTTGCGTCCGCCTTGGTGGGCGTAGCGCAGTTTGGGGCGGAAGAGGCCGCTGCGTGGTGGTGACTGGCGTGAAACGGCTTCGATCAGCGCACGGGTCAGGCGCGGGGTTGTCAGCGTGGCGGTGGCTGCCTTGTAGGCCGCATCGACCGAGCGGAAAACCGTCGCCAGCCCTTGGCCCTTGAGGGCCGAAACATAATGGAAGCTGGCAAATTCAAGGAACTTCAGTTTGGCTTCGAGGGCTTCCTTGATCCGTTCGCGCCGGTAGGCGTCCAGGCCGTCCCATTTGTTGACCGCGACGACCAGCGCCCGGCCCGATTCGAGGATGAATCCGGCAATATGCGCGTCCTGGTCGGAAATGTCCTGCCGCGCATCGAGTACCAGAATCACCACCTGCGCGTCTTCAATGGCTTGCAGGGTCTTGATTACCGAGAATTTTTCGATGCCTTCAAACACCTTGCCCTTGCGCCGCAGTCCGGCGGTGTCGATCAGCGTGTAGGGTTTGCCGCCCCGCTCGAAGTCGATATGGATGGCGTCGCGCGTGGTGCCCGGCTGGTCAAAGGCAATCACCCGTTCTTCGCCAAGCAGGGCGTTGATCATGGTACTTTTGCCGACGTTGGGACGACCGACGATGGCGACGCGCAGGGCGCTGTCGGGGGACTCGGTTTCCTCCGCCTCTGGCCAGTCTTCAAGGACGTGCTCAACCAGATGGCGCACGCCTTCACCGTGCGTTGCGGAAATGGCGACAGGATCACCCAGCCCCAGCTCGTGAAAATCGGCGACCACGACGCCGCGATCCATGCCTTCGGCCTTGTTGACCGCAACGATTACCGGGCGCTCGATCTTGCGCAGTTTGTTGGCGATCTCCTTGTCCAGCGCGGTGACGCCGGTACGCCCATCGACGAGGAAGATGACCGCATCGGCCTCGGCAATCGCCTGCTCGGTCTGGCGCGCCATCTCGTGCATGATGCCGTCCTTGGCCAGCGGTTCGAAACCGCCGGTATCGACGACCAGATAGGGCTTGCTGCCCAGCTTGCCGTGGCCGTAATGGCGGTCACGGGTCAGTCCGGGCTGATCGGCCACCAGCGCATCGCGGGTTTTGGTCAGGCGGTTGAAGAGTGTCGACTTGCCGACATTCGGTCGCCCGACGAGGACGAGGGTGGGTTTCATCTTGAATTCCGTGTGAAAGAGGCGCTATCGGGGCGGTTCACGAACCGTCCCTACTCCGCTTCAACAGCAAAAATGCCGCCGCTGCTGGTCTGCGCGATCACCCGGCTTCCCTGAAGCTGCAAAGGGGCGACGACGGGGCTGCCGTCAGTGTTCTGGCGGGCGGCAAAGGCACCGTCTTCGCGGTTGAGGAAGTGCAGCACACCCTGCGCGTCGGCAACGACAACAAAGTTGCGGCTGACCACCGGTGCTGTGACCCGGCGCAGGTACAGCTTGTCCTGTTTCCACAGGCTGGCCCCGCTGGCCAGATCCAGTGCGTGAACAGTGCCTTTGTCATCGGTGACGTAGAGGTTGCGCTGGTCGACGGTCAGGCCGACCGAACTGGACATCTCGCGCGACCAGGCGATTGCACCGTTGGCGAGGTCGAAGCAGGCAACACGGCCCTGAAAGGCCACGGCACAGATCAGCCGTCCGGCCAGCGCCGGGGCGCTGGTGATGTCGGCGACGCGGTCCAGTTCCGTGGCGCCCTTGGGCACGGCGACCGTGCCATCCCAGTCTGCCGCACCGTTGGCTGCGTTGACGGCGATCAGCTTGCCATTGGGGAAGCCGGCCAGAACATGCTTGTTGTCGATCAGTGGCGCGGTGGTGACGCGCAGCGAGAGGGCCGGCATCGGCCGCTGGAAGATCCACTTGCGCTTGCCGTCCTCGGCACCGTAGGCCGCCAGCCGGTTGTCGCCGCTGCGCACGATCACCAGGCCTTCACCGATCGCTGGCGGGGCCAGGATTTCGCTTGTTGCCTTGGCTTTCCACAGGAGCTTGCCGTCCGCCGCCGAGAAAACCAGCAGATCACCCTTCGGCGAGCCGACGGCAACCTTCGTCAGGTCAGCGCCGACGCCAGCGGAGAGGGGCTGTTCGGTCTTGATTTTCCAGGTTTGCTTGCCATCGTCGAAACGGGCCAGCGTGCCGTCCTTGTCGGCAACATAGACCGACGCGCCGACGATCGCCGGGGTGAAGGCGTACAGTCCGGCCTTGCCTACGCTGTCACGCCAGACGATCCGCGTTGTTGCTGTCGCCTTGATGGTTTGCAGTTCGGCCATCTTCGGCCCGCGGCTGGCAAAGGGATTGATGGCATCAAGCGTCGAACAGCCTGCCAGCAGGGCAAGGATGCCGAACAGGAACAGAGGTTTTTTCATTG
>CAYMYD010000289.1:0-3139 GCA_964394535.1 uncultured Propionivibrio sp.
GGTGCGAGTACGCTGTTCGCCGCCACCTCGGGTTCCAGTGTGGCGACAGCGGCGACCGTCGGCACCGTGTCGATTCCGCAAATCAAGCGCTATGGCTACAACGAACCGCTGTTTCTCGGCAGTATTGCGGCAGGCGGCACGCTCGGCATCCTGATCCCGCCCTCGATCAATCTGGTGATCTATGGGGTGCTGACCAATTCATCGGTGCCGAAACTGTACCTGGCCGGGATCATCCCCGGCTTCACTCTGGCGGGCCTGTTCATGCTGATCGTCATCATCGCCTGCCTGATCAAGCCGGAATGGGGCGGGCACCGTATCCGCGCCTCTTGGGGCGAGCGCATTGCCAGCCTGAAGCATCTGCTGCCACCGATCGGCATCTTCCTGATGGTTGTCGGCTCGATCTACGCCGGTCTGGCAACGCCGACCGAGGCGGCCGCACTCGGCGTCTTTGGCGCGTTGATCCTGGCCGCGTGTTTCGGTCGTCTGACACTGACAATGCTGCGCGATGCGATGGAAGGCACGATGCGCTCGACGGCGATGATCATGCTGATTGTCGTCGCGGCGGCCTTCCTCAACTTCGTCATGTCGGCGACCGGGATCACCACGGCGGTGACGCAGTCGATCAGCGGGCTGGGCTTTTCGCCGGGCTGGATGCTGCTGATTGTCGTGGTTTTCTACGTCATCCTTGGCTGCTTCATGGAGACCCTGTCGATGATGATCGTCACCATTCCGGTCATTGCGCCGATCATGACCGGGCTGGGCTACGATCCGGTGTGGTTCGGCATCGTCCTGGTGGTGCTCGTCGAGACCGCGCTGATTACCCCGCCGGTGGGCATGAACCTGTTCGTTGTACAGAGCCTGCGCAAGAGCGGTTCGATGAACGCCGTGATCATCGGCTCGCAGCCGTTCGTGCTGGCGCTGTTCATGATGGTCGCCCTGCTGGCCTTTTTCCCGGATCTGGCGATGTGGTTGCCCAGAGTCGTCAATAGCTGACCCATTTTATGAAAGTGAATTTCCATGAGACTGAATTTTCAAATTGAGGGCGATCGCGGCGCACAAAATATCAGCGTCGAGATCAACAACTTCATCATTGCCGGCTGGGCGGGCCGTAATCTTGCGGCGATCGAACACCATATCGAGGAACTGGCCGCGCTGGGCGTGAAGCGCCCGAGCGCCATCCCGCTTTATTACCGCGTCGCCGCCAATCAACTGACCCAGGCCCCGCGCATCCAAGTGGTCGGGCCGGATTCCTCCGGTGAGGTCGAGGTGCTGGCCTTCATGTTCCAGGGCGAGAGGTACATCGGCCTGAGCTCGGATCACACCGACCGCAAAATGGAAGCCGACAGCGTCGCCCTGTCCAAACAACTCTGCGCCAAACCGGTGGGCAACACCGCCTGGCGTCATGCCGATGTCGCCGACTATTGGGACGAACTGGTCATCCGGTCGCACATCCGCGAGAACGGTGGTGAAGTGTTGTACCAGCAGGGAACGCTCGATGCCCTGCGTTTGCCGTGCGAACTGATCGACGGTTATCTGGGCGTCAAGGGCGGCGTCCTGCCGGAAGGAACCGCCATGAGCTGCGGTACGGTGGGCGCCATCGGCGGGATCCGTCCGTCGGCGAGTTTCTCGATGGAGTTGTTCGATCCGCGACGCGAACGCAGTCTGCGACACGCTTACGAAATTGACTTCCTCCCGGAAGTGGCTTGATGAGGAGATGACGATGCAAGTTTTGCCCAGCATTGCCAGCCAGGCAGCGGCCCTGCAGGCCGGACACACCAGTTCACAGGCCCTGACCGAGGCGGCGCTGAGTCGTATCGCCGATCCGGCGGGGGAAGGAGCGCGGGTTTTTACCAAGGTTTATGCCGAACAGGCGCTGGCGGCAGCGCGCGCTTCCGATACCCTGCGGGCTGCCGGATTGCAGCGTTCGTGCATCGACGGGCTGCCGGTGTCGATCAAGGATCTGTTCGATGTCGCCGGTGAAACCACGCTGGCCGGTTCGCGGGTGCTGTGCAATGCGCCGGCAGCCAGCGAGCATGCCGCCGTCGTCAAGCGTCTGCTGGCGGCGGGTGCGGTGATTGTCGGGCGTACCAACATGACCGAATTCGCCTATTCCGGCCTCGGCATCAACCCGCACTACGGCACCCCGCGCAATCCCTGGGATCGTGAAAACAGCCGTATTCCGGGCGGTTCATCGTCAGGGGCGGCGGTGTCGGTCAGCGACGGCATGGCGCTGGTCGGCATCGGTTCCGATACCGGCGGCTCGATCCGCATTCCGGCGGCGCTGTGCGGGCTGACCGGCTTCAAACCGACAGCCCGCCGGGTTCCGGCCAAAGGGGCTTTGCCGCTGTCCACCCACCTTGATTCCCTGGGGCCGATTGCGAAGAGCGTGCACTGCTGCGCCTTGTTCGACGCCATCCTTGCCGACGAGGATTTCGTGCCGCTGCCGCCCGTTGATCTGGCTGGTTTGCGCCTGGCCGTACCGACCAATGTGGTGCTCGATGGCATGGACGAGCAAGTCGCCAATGCCTTCCGCGCCAGCCTGTCGAAACTGTCCGGCGCGGGTGCGCGCATCATCGAACGGGAACTGCCGAGCTTCAATCGTCTGGGGGAGATCAATGCCAAGGGCGGGTTTACGGCCGCAGAGTCCTGGACCTGGCACCGTGAATGGATCGAACGGGCGAAGGACGACTACGACCCGCGCGTGGTTTCGCGCATCCTCCGCGGCAAGGAGATGACGGCGGCGGATTTCATCGAACTGTTGCAGGCGCGTGTAGACTGGATCGCCGCGACCGAGGCCGACATCGCCACGTTCGATGCCTTGCTGATGCCCACCGTGCCGGTTGTGGCACCACGCATCGACGAGCTTTCTGCCACGGATGATTGCTATTTCAAGACCAATGCGCTGATCCTGCGCAATCCGGCGATCATCAACTTCCTCGACGGTTGTGCCTTGTCGGTACCCTGCCATGCGCCGGGCACCGCGCCGGTCGGGCTGATGATTGCCGGCGCCGCGCTGAACGACCAGCGTATTCTGGCGATCGGGCAGGCGGTGGAGGTGCTGCTGGGCACAGTGGCCTGAGAAGGGAAGGAAGGGGGTGATCGTTCCCACGCTCCTGCGTGGGAACGCATCGTATGACGC
>CAYMYD010000290.1:0-3131 GCA_964394535.1 uncultured Propionivibrio sp.
GTGCCAGTGGTTTTGCTCCTCACTCCTCCGTCTTACTCCTCATAAAAACTTCTTGAGCAACTGCTTCGTCTCATACAGCGGCAGGCCCATGACCCCGCTATAGCTGCCGGAAAGATGGGCGACAAAGGCACCGGCCCGGCCCTGAATGCCGTAGGCACCGGCCTTGTCCATCGGTTCGCCGCTGTCGACGTAATGGCGGATTTCCGAGTCGTCCAGCGGGGCAAAGCGCACTTCGCTGACCGAAAGGGCGGCTTCAAGGCGTTCATCGAGGACAACACAGACCGCTGTCAGCACACGATGCGTCTGCCCGGAAAGGCGTTGCAGGATGCGCCGGGCATCGGCGGCATCTTCGGGCTTGCCGATGATTTCGCCGTCGAGTTCGAGCGTGGTATCGGCGGCCAGCACCGGCTGGCGAAGCAGCTTGCGCCAGTTGACGATTTGCCAGCCATGTCGGGCCTTGGCTTGGGCGACACGCTGCACATAGTCGACCGGTGTTTCGCCAGGCAACGGGTTTTCGCTGGTTTCCGGGTCTTCTCGCGGCGGCAGGCGAAAACTCAGGGTGTCGAAGGCGATGCCGATCTGGTTCAGGAGTTCGCGCCGACGCGGGCTGCGCGAGGCGAGGTAGAGGCGTGGGGACAGCATGGTTCTAGCCTTCCCGATGGTAAGGGTGGTTTCTGATGACGCTGTGGGCGCGGTACAGTTGTTCGCAGAGAATCAGCCGCGCCATGGCGTGCGGCAGGGTCAGGCTGGAGAGGCGAAGCGCGGCATGGGCGCTTTGTTTCAGGCCCTCGTCGATGCCGTCGGCACTGCCGATGATAAAGGCGGTATCGCCACCTTCGCGCATCCAGGCTTCAAGGCGTTGCGCCAGTTTGAGGGTGTTCAGATCCTCGCCGCGTTCGTCAAGTACGACCAGCCGCTGAAACCCCTGCAAGGCCGCCTGCAAACGGCTTTTCTCGGCGGACAGCAGTTGTTCGCGGGTTTTTGAACCACGCGCTTCGGGCTTGATCTCAACGATGGAGAGCGGCAACTCGCGCGGCATGCGCTTCACGTATTCCGCACACCCCGCCGCCACCCAGTCAGGGAGTTTGTGGCCGACGGCGAGAATGGCGAGTTTCATGCTTGGAAGTGCTATTTTTCACCGCAAAGGCGCAAAGAGACAAAGACCGCAAAGAAAAGCCTGAATTGGTATCCCTTTGCGGCCCTCTGTACCTTTGCGCCTTTGCGGTGAATCTTGCTTCACGTTTAGCCCTTCAGTCCTTCACGCACCCGCGCCGGGCCTTTGCCGCCCCAGAGTTCTTCGAGGTTGTAGTAGCTGCGGATGGTCGGTTGCATGATGTGTACGACCACCGCACCGAGGTCGACCAGAATCCATTCGCCACTGTCTTCGCCTTCGGTCGACAGGATTTCCACCCCGGCTTCGCGCACCTTGTCGCCGACATGGCGAGCCAGCGACCTGACCTGCCGGTTCGAGTCGCCGCAGGCGATGATGATGCTCTCGAAGAGCGGTGTGAGCTTGCTGGTGTCGATGACTTCGATGTCCTTGGCCTTGATGTCCTCAAGGGCGGCGATGACGAGTTGTTCGATCTGGCGAGTTTCCATGGGTCGGTCAATGCTCCGTAGGATAGAGTTGATGGCGGTGAATATAATCGATGACGGCGTCGGGTTGCAGGTAGCGCGTACTCTCGCCGCGCGACAGCAGGGCGCGAATCCGCGTCGCTGAAACATCCAGCGGCGTCATCGGGAAGGTGACAAGGCACCCGGCCGGTGACGCCCCCAGACAGGCCGGGTCGGCACAATGACGCAGCTGAAAGATTTCCGCGAGCTCCGGCGGCAGATTACCAGCCTCCAGCGTAAAGCCGGGGCGGCAGGCGACGGCAACATGCGCCAGCTCGAACAGGCGTTCACGGCGGTGCCAGCCGCCCATGCCGAGAAAGGTGTCGGCACCGACGAGCAGTACCAGCGAAGCCTCTGAACCGCAGTGCTGCGGCAGGCGCAGGCGTTCGAGCGTGGGCACCGTATAGCTGGGCTGCGCGACGTCGATTTCGCCGGTGTCGAGCGAAAAGCGCGGATTCCCGGCGATGGCCAGGCGCACCATCGCCAGGCGTTCCTCGGCGCTGGCCCGTGGCGCATTGCGCAGGGCCGGTTGCCCGGCAGGAATCCAGCGCACGCTGGATAGTCCCAGATGATCGACGGCCTCTTCGGCCAGGCGCAGATGGGCCAGATGCACCGGGTCGAAGGTGCCGCCATAGATACCCAGCGGCTTGCGGCCCGGTTCAGACATTTTCGTCAACGCGGGTGAAAACGTCCCGGTAACTGACATAGAAGCTGGCGTACAGCGTCGGCAGGACGAAGATCAGGAAAAACATCAGGGCGAAGGTCGACAGCAGGCCGCCGGGGGCCAGCGTCCGGGCGACGCTCAGCACGACGACCGGCAGCATGAAGACCAGCATCACGCCCGCGCTATAGGTGAGGAAGACGCGCCAGTTGTGCAGGCAGGCGAAGAAGCTGAAGAACAGGGCTTTTACGGCCGGTAGCCGGTGCCAGGCCGAGAGCAGCGGCGCGTACCAGTAGGCCATCATCAGCGGGACGAACAGCGCCAGCGCCACCTGGGCGGAAAGCATGATGTCCTGGTTGTCGATCGCCGGTTCGCTTTCGCGCCGTCCGGTGACGAAGACGCTGAACATCAGCCCGTCGTCGATCGGGATGGTGATGGCAAAAATGACGAAGGCCAGCAGCAGATAGATGACGCCCTGAATGATCAGCGCCGGACGGTTTTCCCTGAAGCCGGAAAACAGCACCGGGAAACCCAGGGGTTTGCCCTGGTCGATCAGTCGGCAGGCATTCATCAGGCTGACCGACATCGCCGGGATGGCGATGGTCGCGATAATCTGCCCGATGAGCGGAATGGCCCCGAGCATGGCCATCAGTATCCAGTAGGCCATGACGAAGAGCGCCAGCGCCAGCTTGCTCTTGCGGTGAAGCTGGTAGCCTTCGAGAAGCCATTGCCAGCCACGGCTGGCAGGAGGAGTGCGTGCTTGCATTATGAAGTAGGGAGAGAGGGGTGAGGCGTGATGAATGAAGCGGGACAGACCAGGCGCTTCGCGCTTTGAAAAAGGCAAATCAATCCCGGC
>CAYMYD010000291.1:0-3113 GCA_964394535.1 uncultured Propionivibrio sp.
TCATATTCCCGCAAGCCGCCCGGTGTCTGCACCTGCGCGATGTCACCGGCGTGTTTGCCGATCAGCGCACGTGCCAGCGGGGAATTCACGGAAACCTTGCCTTCCCGGATATCGGCTTCATCTTCGCCGACGATCTGATAACACACTTTTTCGCCGCTGTCCTGGTCTTCCAGATCGACAGTCGAACCAAAAACGCAGCGCCCGTCGGCTCCCAGCGTTTTGGGGTCGATGATCTGGGCGTTGTTCAGCTTGGCTTCGATTTCCTTGATACGCCCTTCGATGAAGCCTTGCCGCTCCTTGGCGGCATCGTATTCGGCATTTTCCGAAAGATCGCCGTGTGAACGTGCTTCGGCAATCGCCGCAATGACGTTGGGGCGTTCTACCGTTTTCAGTTGTTGCAGTTCGACACGCAGTCGCTCGGCACCAATCACGGTCAAAGGAATTTTATTCATGGTTTTCCCTCTCTACAAAAGCAAACCGCCGGCCTGCACAGCAGGATTCCCGGCGGTTCAGGGGTTGATCAAACGAGTTGTGCGTGCAGTTCCTGGATCGGGTAGACCAGCAGATCGCCACGGTTCCTGAGTCCGACCGCGGCGGCTTCGGCCCCCCAGACCGTCGTAAAGATCGTCACCCGCGCGGCCTGCCCGGAGAGGCGGATCACACGCGAATCGCTGATGGCTTTGCGTTTCTCATCGGTGGTGTTGATGATCAAGGCGATATCACCATTCTTGATCATATCAACAATATGCGGCCGACCTTCGATCACCTTGTTGACCACACTGACCGGCAACCCGGCTTCGCGGATCGTCGCTGCGGTTCCCCGTGTCGCCACCAGTTCAAAACCGGCGGCGTGGAAATCGCTGGCAATCGCGGCCAGCTTGGGTTTATCCGAATCCTTGACGCTGATAAACACCTTGCCACTTTCCGGGAGTTTGACGCTGGCCGCCATCTGGCTCTTGACGAAAGCCTCGCCAAAAGTGGTACCAACGCCCATCACTTCACCGGTCGACTTCATCTCCGGGCCGAGCAGGGTATCGACGCCGGGGAATTTGTTGAACGGGAAAACGGCTTCCTTGACCGAGAAGTACGGCGGGATGACTTCCCGGGTCACGCCCTGGCTGGCCAGCGATTGTCCGGCCATGCAGCGCGCCGCGATTTTTGCCAGCGGCAGGCCGGTCGCCTTGGACACGAAGGGAACGGTACGCGAGGCGCGGGGATTGACTTCCAGCACGAAAACCACGTCGTTCTGGATGGCAAACTGTACGTTCATCAGACCGACAACATTGAGGCCCTTGGCCATCATCGCGGTCTGGCGGCGCAGTTCGTCCTGTATTTCTGGCGACAGGGAGTACGGCGGCAGCGAGCAGGCCGAATCACCAGAGTGAACCCCTGCCTGTTCGATGTGCTCCATGACACCGCCGATAATCACCTGCTCCCCGTCGGAGAGCGCATCGACGTCCACTTCGCAGGCGTCGTTCAGGAAGCGGTCAAGCAAGACCGGCGAATCGTTCGATACCTGTACCGCCTCGCGCATGTAGCGTTCGAGATCACGCGATTCATTGACGATTTCCATCGCCCGACCGCCCAGCACATAAGAAGGACGCACGACCAGCGGGTACCCAATTTCCTCGGCGAGTCGCAGCGCCTCGCTTTCAGTGCGTGCGGTCCGGTTGGGCGGCTGCCTGAGGCCCAGATCGTTCAGCAGTTTCTGGAAGCGTTCGCGGTCTTCAGCTGCGTCGATCATGTCTGGTGAGGTACCGATGATTGGCACGCCACAGGCTTCAAGATCACGTGCCAGCTTCAGGGGCGTTTGCCCGCCGAACTGGACGATGACACCGAGCGGTTGTTCAACGGCATAGATTTCCAGCACGTCTTCCAGCGTCAGCGGCTCGAAGTAGAGGCGGTCCGAGGTGTCATAGTCGGTCGACACGGTTTCCGGATTGCAGTTGACCATGATCGTCTCATAGCCATCCTCGCGCATCGCCAGGGCGGCATGGACACAGCAGTAATCGAACTCGATCCCTTGCCCGATGCGGTTCGGCCCACCCCCCAGAACCATGATCTTCTTTTTGTCGCTCGGATGCGCTTCGCACTCTTCCTCGTAGCTCGAATACATGTAGGCGGTGCTGGAAGCAAATTCCGCTGCGCAGGTATCGACACGCTTGTAAACCGGCCGGATGCCCAAGAGGTGACGACGCGAGCGAACCTGCGACTCGCTGGTCTTGAGCAGCTTGGCCAGTCGCCGGTCGGAAAAGCCCTTGCGTTTCAATTCGCGCAGGGTTGGCCCGTTGAGGTCGTTGAGCTTCATGTCGTCCAGTTGCATTTCGACTTCGACGATGTCCTGAATCTGTGCCAGGAACCACGGGTCGATGTGCGTCAGCGCATGAACTTCATCGAGCGTGAAGCCGTTTTCAAAGGCATCACCGACATACCAGATGCGGCCCGGCCCCGGTTCGCCCAATTCACGTTCGAGCTCTTCACGGTCGGTGGTACGCTGGTTCATGCCGTCGACACCGACTTCCAGGCCACGCAGGGCTTTCTGGAAGGATTCCTGGAAGGTACGGCCAATCGCCATTACCTCGCCGACCGACTTCATCTGGGTGGTCAGACGTGAATCGGCGGTGGGGAACTTCTCGAAAGCAAAACGCGGCACTTTGGTGACCACATAATCAATCGTCGGCTCGAAAGAGGCTGGTGTTTTGCCGCCGGTAATATCGTTGGTCAGTTCGTCGAGCGTGTAGCCGACCGCCAGTTTGGCGGCCACGCGGGCAATCGGGAAACCGGTCGCTTTCGACGCCAGCGCCGAAGAGCGCGACACGCGCGGATTCATCTCGATCACAATAATGCGGCCATCCTTCGGATTGATGGCAAACTGCACGTTGGAACCACCCGTATCGACGCCGATCTCGCGCAGGATCGCAATCGAGGCGTTGCGCATGATCTGGTATTCCTTGTCGGTCAGGGTCTGCGCCGGTGCGACGGTGATCGAATCGCCGGTATGCACCCCCATCGGGTCCAGATTTTCGATCGAGCAGACGATGATGCAGTTATCCGCCTTGTCGCGGATGACTTCCATCTCCATTTCTTTCCAGCCGATCAGCGATTCCTCGATC
>CAYMYD010000292.1:0-3073 GCA_964394535.1 uncultured Propionivibrio sp.
CGGATAAAATTCCTGCAGGCGAGTCGTGAGGCGGCGCTGGCCTTGATGATGCCGGTGATCATCCTCGGTGGCATCTACGGCGGCGTGTTTACCCCGACCGAAGCGGCGGTTGTTGCGGTTTTCTACGCATTGATCGTCGGGATGTTCTGCTATAAGGAAATCAAGGTGAAGGACCTGTTCCCGGTTTTCAAGAAATCAGTGATTTCCTCGGCGGTCATCATGTTCATCATCGCCAATGCGGGCCTGTTCAGTTTCCTCATCACCCGTGCCGGGGTGCCGGAAGCCATTGGCACTTACCTCCAGAAAACCCTGACCTCACCTGCGATGTTCCTGCTGGGCGTCAACGCAGCACTGTTCCTGATCGGCATGTTCCTCGAAACTTCGGCTTCAGTGATCGTGCTGGCCCCGATCTTGGCGCCCGTTGCCATCAAGTTCGGCATTGACCCGGTACACTTCGGCACGATCATGGTGGTGAATCTGGCGATGGGCATGATCACGCCGCCATTCGGGGTGAATCTGTTCGCCGCCTGTACGGTCGCCAAGATTTCGCTCGACCAGATCGTTCGTGAACTGATTCCCTTCGTGCTGTGTGTTCTGGCCTGTCTGATGATCATCACCTATGTGCCGCAAGTCTCGCTGTTCCTGAGAGACCTGGTCTACGGGTATTGATCCTCTGCCCTCAGCCCCCTGCGTTCTCCGTGGCGGCCTCCAGTGAAAACACCTGATCCGGCCAGGCGCAGTCGGTCATGCCGGTCAGCGCAACCCGCATGGTTTCGAGCAGGGGCAGTTTGACGGCTGCCTGAACCGCCGGGCTTTCTCCGGCGAGTCCGGCGGCCAAGCGGCTGAACAGGGCGGCGTGGAAGGCTTCGGATTTTTGCAGCACGAGCTGCGTTTCCTCTCGCGACATCAGGTAACAGAAGCTGGCGACCAGCGCCTCTTCCGGTGCGTCGAACACCAGCTCCAGCCAGTCGGACAGGGCACTGCCCAGGCCGATCTGCTGCAGGTCGGCAAAACGTTTGGGCCAGGCGGAAAACTGGCGGGAATGCAGCCATTCGGCAAAACCCAGCGGCGAGAGGCCCTTGTAGTGTTCGCTGTCGATCCGGTGGCGCGGGTCGGGCCTCGGGGTTCTGACTTCGACTGTTCTGTCGGCAGAATTGCCGCCGGGGGCAGGGCAGCAGACCCCCGTCGCCATGCCGCCCGGCGGCATGGGTAGCCCCTGCGGCGCAGGCGTACCCATCAACGCGCTTTCCATCCCTCCCCATCCGGCAGCCATCATCTGCCTGACCTTGTGCAGTTCCGGCATGTCGGTGGCTTTTTCTTCGGCTTCCCGCTCATGCACCAGCAGGAAGTTGGTTTCCCGGGTGATCAATTGGTAGTCCACCGCTCGCCGGACGCTGCTTTCTTCGCTTTCCGACTGGCAGCGCACCGAGGCGGCCAGACGTGGCAGGGTGTCAGAAAGCGATGGCGCATGGCTCAGCGCGACCACGCTGATTTCCTGCAGGGCGCTGCCTTCCGAGAGGCGGCCCAGCAGCCGCAGTTTTCCTTCTGCGGCCTGTCCGAGCCAGGCAAAGACATGGCACGAGTCACCATCGAAGACCGAGCGGGGCAGTGGCGATACCCATTGCGGGACCATCCCTTCCGGCCATGCGAGCGCCAGTTCGGAGAGCCGGGGCGAACGCAGACGGGCAAACATGCGCAGCACAGCCGGTTCCACGGCTTCGCCCGGTGCGACAAAATCACAGGCACCGCCGCTGGCTTCGGCCAGACGGCGCAGATGCGTTTCCGCCGGGCTGCTACCGATGCCGACGATGAACAAACGATGTCCGGATTGCCGCGCGGTTTCGATGGTGCTGTCGATGGCGCTGATTTCTCCATCCGTCACCAGCAGGACATCACAGGGGACGGTTTTGGCCAGAGCGAAGGTCGAGTCGAGCGCCGCTTCCATCTCGGTGCCGCCCAGATTGGCGGAAAGTTCGCTGACCCAGCGTTCTGCTGCCTTCCGGGTGATCTCTGTTAGCTTCCACAATCCGCGTGAGCGATGCTCGACCGTGCTGCCAAAGCGCGACAGGGAAAACTGGTCGCCTGCCTCAAGCTGCTGCACGATGGCCGCCAGGGCGCGTCTGGCCGCCTCGATGCTGTCGCCGCCCATCGAGCCGGAGCAGTCGACCAGCAGTTTGACGCTGGTGCCCCGCACGCCGTCGCTGGGCAGACGCGGACAGAAGCTGGCGAGAATGACCGTGCTGTCCGCGTCCTGCGTATCCGTCGCACTGATGGCGAGGGCATCGTGCGCCAGTTGATCGACCTGCAGGATGAAATCCCGATCCAGCGTCGCCTGCCGTGCCAGCGAAACGGTGACGACTTCACCGCTTTCCGTCGTCGTGCGGGCAAAGCCGACGGGATGGCTGGGCGAGGCGATTCGTGCCTTGGCCAGTTCGTCATGGAGGCGGATTTCGAGCAGGAAGGGATATTCGGCACTCAGGCTGTGTTCGGGGGCCTGATGCGGCTTTAAGCCGCCGTCACGCACCGCATCGCCATAGCGCGGCGCGATGACGGTGGGAATCAGCAGGCGCAGGCTGCCTTGTTCAAAGGGCAGGGTCTGCGCGTATCGCAGGGTGATTGTGCACGCTTCACCGGCGGCGAGATTGCCCAGGTTGAGGCAGTAGCTGTGATCGGCATTTTTTTCCAGCATGATCGCCGCGTCGCCTTCGCTGAGCGCTTCCTCGTACCGAGCCTCGGCTTGCGCTTTTTCCACTACCCGGCCACTCAGGTGTTTGTTGCCCAAAAGCACCTCAACGCCCAGCAGCACCGCGCCCCAGGGCAAGGGAAAGGTGTAGGCGACTTCGATATTTTCCTTGCTGGGATTACGAAAGCCTTGCTCGACCTGCGCTTCGAACATCAGACCACGCAGTTCGCCGGAAAGCCGACAGCCGAGAAAGACAACATCTTCCCCGTGACGGGCTTGCAAACACGCTTCTTGCTGGTTCATGGTGCTGTCCTTTCGGTGGAAGGGAGAAGGGAGAAATCGTTGCCTTTGCGATCTTTGTACCTTTGCGCCTTTGCGGTGAGGCTTTTG
>CAYMYD010000293.1:0-3062 GCA_964394535.1 uncultured Propionivibrio sp.
CCAATCCGGGTACCCGAAAGGGGAACCACCGTATCCAGCGGGTGCAGTTTGCGATTGACCTTTTTGTAGGGTTCCTGAATGCGTTTGACATCGGCAACCACATCAAACGCAGCGATCAACGCCGCATCCAGCGAGGCCGTATCACCTACCAGGCCGAGCAGGCGTCGTGATTCTCCGACGATTTCGTGAATTTCCAGCCCCATGCCGCGTAACCATGACAATAGGACATGCAGGCGTTGCTGATTGCAGTTCGGTTTAAGAATAATGACCATTTCTTCTCTCCTTGCCTCGATGGCAAAAAAAAATCCACAACCGACCGGTTGTGGATTTTCGTTGGTGGCAGGTATACCTGCTTACGTTTTACGCGTTACGCGCTAACCCCATACAAACGACTCCTCTATTTCAACCGGGCGCAAAGAACCCTTGCTAAATCGATAGCAACGATAATAAGAATACGCGGCGGTCAAAGTGATGGTTTGCATTTTGGGCACAACTCTGTTCGGGGTTTTACAACAGCGAAGTCATGATAATGTATCTCGATATCAAAACACAAGAAAATTTTGTGTTTCAGAATTTCCACAGAAACGCCACCGTTCCCAAAAAAAACGCCGGTCACCAGACCGGCGTTTCGTACTTCTCAGGAGATTACTTGCCGCGAACGACAGCTTGTGCAGCGGACAGACGGGCGATAGGCACGCGGAAGGGCGAGCAGCTCACGTAGTCGAGACCGGCGTGATGGAAGAACTCCACCGAGGCCGGATCGCCACCGTGTTCGCCGCAAACGCCGAGCTTGATGTTCGGACGTGCCGAACGGCCCTTTTCGACCGCCATCCTGACCAACTGACCAACACCAACCTGGTCGATCGACTGGAAGGGATCCTGCTCGTACATGCCCGCGCTCAGGTAATGCGGCAGGAACTTGCCGGCATCGTCACGCGAGAAGCCCAGCGTCATCTGCGTCAGGTCATTGGTGCCGAAGGAGAAGAATTCGGCCTGCTTGCCAATGAGGTCTGCCACCAGCGCACCGCGCGGGGTTTCGATCATCGTGCCGACCATGAACTCGATGCTGTCATTGCGCTCGGCAAAAACGGCGGCGGCGGTGTCACGAATGACCTTGGCCTGCGAGTTGAATTCGCGCTCGGTACCGACCAGCGGGATCATGATTTCGACCTTCGGTGCCTTGCCTTGCGCCTTGACATCCAGCGCGGCTTCGATGATCGCGCGGGCCTGCATCTCGGTGATTTCCGGGTAGGTGATACCCAGACGGCAGCCCCGGTGGCCCATCATCGGGTTGGATTCGTGCAGATCGTCGATGCGGTTCTTGATACCTTCCCAGGTGAGGCCCATTTCGATGGCGATTTCACGCTGGTTGGCGTCGTCGTGCGGCAGGAACTCGTGCAGCGGCGGGTCGAGCAGACGGATGGTTACCGGCAGCCCTTCCATGGCCTTGAAGATGCCTTCGAAGTCGCCACGTTGAATCGGCAGCAGCTTGGCCAGCGCGCGACGGCGACCGGTCTCGTCCTTGGCGAGGATCATCTCGCGTACGGACTTGATGCGCTCACCTTCAAAGAACATGTGCTCGGTACGGCACAGGCCAATACCCACGGCACCGAAGGAACGCGCCACGCGGGCGTCTTCCGGCGTGTCGGCGTTGGCGCGGATGGCGAGTTTCTTGTAGCCGTCGGCAATCTCCATCAGCTTGCCGAAGTCGCCGGAGAGATCCGCTTCACGGGTGGCGACCTTGCCTTCCAGCACCTTGCCGGTCGATCCGTCGAGCGAAATCCAGTCACCTTCGTGATAGACGCTGCCTTCCACGGTCATGGTACGGGCCTTCGGGTCGACGCGCACCGCACCGGCACCGGAGACACAGCACTTGCCCATGCCACGGGCGACCACAGCAGCGTGCGAGGTCATGCCACCACGGGCCGTCAGAATGCCCTTGGCGGCGGCCATGCCACGCAGGTCTTCGGGCGAGGTTTCCTGGCGCACCAGGATGACGTCCATGCCCTTCTGTACCCATTCTTCGGCCTCATCGGCAAAGAAGACGATCTGGCCGGTCGCGGCACCGGGCGAGGCCGGCAGCCCTTGCGCGATGACCTTGGTGCCCTTGATGGCCTTGGCATCGAACACCGGGTGCAGGAGTTCATTGAGGCGGTCGGGATCAACACGCAACACGGCGGTTTTCTGGTCGATCATGCCCTGATCGAGCATTTCCATTGCCACACGCACCATGGCTGCGCCAGTACGCTTGGCCGAACGGGTTTGCAGCATCCACAGTTTGCCTTCCTGGAAGGTGAACTCGATGTCCTGCATGTCCTTGTAATGGTTTTCCAGCGCGGTCTCGTTCTTCAGCAGTTGCTGGTAGATTTCCGGCATCCGCTCTTCCATCGAGGGGAACTTGGCGCGGCGCTCTTCTTCGCTGACCTGCGCCAGCGCGGCCCAGCGGCGCGAGCCTTCGAGGGTGACCTGCTGCGGCGTACGGATACCGGCCACCACGTCTTCGCCCTGCGCATTGATCAGGAATTCGCCGTTGAACACGTCTTCGCCGGAAGCGGCATCGCGGGTAAAGCACACACCGGTACCACTGCTCTCGCCCATGTTGCCGAAAACCATCGACTGCACGTTAACGGCGGTTCCCCAGGAATCCGGGATGTCGTTCATCTGGCGATAGAGCACGGCGCGGTCGTTGTTCCAGCTCTGGAACACGGCCATCACGGCACCCCACAGTTGCTCCCACGGATCGGTCGGGAAATCACGGCCGACGCGGTTCCTGATCAGCGCCTTGAATTCGTTGACCATGTGCTTGAGATCGTCCACGGAGAGGCAGGTGTCGAGTTCGACGCCCTTCTTTTCCTTGATTTCGTCGATCACCACTTCGAAGGGGTCATGCTCTTCCTTCGATTCAGGCTTGAGGCCCATGACCACGTCGCCGTACATCTGGATGAAACGGCGGTAGGAATCCCAGGCAAAACGCTCGTTGCCGGATTTTTTGGCCAGCCCGGCAACCGCTTCATCATTGAGTCCGAGGTTGAGAATGGTGTCCATCATGCCCGGCATGGAAG
>CAYMYD010000294.1:0-3054 GCA_964394535.1 uncultured Propionivibrio sp.
TGATGATCGCGGCGAAGAGCCTCAATCTGCAAGCGGCTGATCTGCAGGTGAAGCTTGGGCAGGAGGTACGGCTGGGCAATCTGCGCATTCCGACCGACCCGGTCACCCAGATGAATACCTTCTTCTACAAGGATCGTGAGGGCAAACCGGCATTTGCCGTTGATTCCTTCTATGACGTGATGAGCGGCAAGATTCCGGCCAGCAAATATCAGGACAAGATCGTGCTGATCGGTGCCACCGCCGCCGGGGTCGGCGCATCGCAGGTGACGCCGGTGTCGCCGTCCATGGCTCCGGTTCTGACGCTGGCGCATTCGGTATCGAGCATCCTGCAGGAGCATTTCTTCGTTACTCCGACCTGGGGGGTTTGGGCGTCGCTGGGCGTGTTCGTGCTCGTCGCCGTCTATCTGATCGCCCTGCTGCCCCGGCTGTCTGCCGGGGTCGGTGCCCTAAGTACGGTCGTGCTGCTGGCGGCGCTGCTGGGCACCCACTTCGGGCTGATGATCGGCGCGGCGATGTGGATCGAGCTGATGCTGGCAGCGACGCTGCTGCTGGTCGGGCATCTTCTGCTGACCACCAAGCGCTTCCTGATGACCGAGCGCGGCAAGGAAAAGTCGGAAGCCGATTCGGCCGAATCAAACCGCATGCTGGGTCTGGCCTTCCAGGGTCAGGGCCAGCTCGACATGGCCTTCGACAAGTTCCGCAAGTGCCCGCTCGACGATGCGCTGATGGAAAACCTCTACAACCTGGCGCTGGATTTCGAGCGGAAGCGCCAGTTCAACAAGGCCGAAGCCGTATTCCGCTACATGGCCGACTACAAGCCCAAGTTCCGTGACCTCGAACAGCGCCTGACCCGCGCCAAGGCGATGTCCGAGACGGTCATGCTCGGTGGCAGCAGCACCCGCACCAATATCAGCATCCTCGAAGGCGGGCAGGTGGAAAAGCCGATGCTGGGCCGCTACCAGATCGAGAAGGAGCTGGGCAAGGGCGCGATGGGCGTCGTTTACCTTGGCCGCGATCCGAAGATCAACCGCGTCGTGGCGATCAAGACCATGGCGCTGTCGCAGGAGTTCGAGGAAGACGAGATCGCCGACGTCAAGGAACGCTTCTTCCGCGAAGCCGAAACCGCCGGTCGGCTCAATCACCAGAACATCGTCACCATGTACGACGCGGGCGAGGAGCACGATCTGGCTTACATCGCCATGGAATTTCTCAAGGGCAAGGATCTGGTGCCACATACCAAGCCGGATCATCTGCTGCCGCTACCGCAGGTGGTCAGCATCATCGCCCGGGTTGCCGACGCGCTGGCCTACGCGCACAGCAACAACGTGGTGCACCGCGACATCAAGCCGGCCAATGTGATGTACGAACCGGAATCCGATCAGGTCAAGGTGACCGACTTCGGCATCGCCCGCATCACCGATTCGTCAAAGACCAAGACCGGCATGGTGCTCGGCACGCCCAGCTACATGTCGCCGGAACAATTGTCCGGCAAGAAGATCGACGGTCGCTCCGACCTGTTCTCGCTCGGCGTGACGCTCTACCAGATGCTTTGCGGGCAACTGCCTTTTGTCGGCGATTCGATGGCGCAACTGATGTTCAAGATCGCCAACGAAACCCATCCGGACGTGCGCAGCGTCAACCCCGCCGTACCGGATGCGCTGGTCGTCGTGATCGACCGCGCCCTGTGCAAGGATATCGAACAGCGCTATCAGAGCGGTGACGAGATGGCGCGCGATCTGCGTAATTGCCTGAATGCAGGTGTTTCAGCGGCTGCCGGTCCCGCAGTCGATATTGAACTATAGGGAGGCATGTGGCCAATTCATTAAGCGAAGCACTCGTCTTTGCTGCACGCACCGACCCCGGAATGGTGCGCGGACATAACGAGGATGCGGTATTCGTCAATCCCAATCTGGGACTGGCCATTCTCGCCGACGGCATGGGCGGCTATAACGCAGGCGAAGTGGCCAGCGGCATGGCGACCATGTTTCTTTCTTCCGAACTCGAAAGCGCGATTGCCGCCAAGCCGCCGCATCTCATCGACCCGATCAGCGGCGAACCGTTTGCTCATCAGTACCTGATCGACAAGATCGCCACTGCCAATTCGGCGATTTTCAACGCTGCCGAAAGTCAGCCGCAATACGCCGGCATGGGTACCACGCTGGTCACCACGCTGTTTTACGACAACAAGGTAACGGTGGCGCATCTGGGTGATTCGCGCCTCTACCGCCTGCGCGGCGACGAATTCATTACCCTGACCCGCGACCATTCGCTCTTGCAGGAACAGATTGATAGCGGCATGATCAGCGCCGAGGACGCGCGTTTTTCGCAGAACAAGAATCTGGTCACGCGGGCGCTGGGGGTTGACCCATCGGTCGAGACCGAAATTCACGACTATCCGGTCGAGGTCGGTGATATTTATCTGCTCTGTTCGGACGGACTCAATGATATGGTTGAGGGTGAAGAAATCCAGATGACCCTGCAGATGCTTTCGGCCAATCTTGAACTGGCAGCAACGCAACTTATCGAAATGGCCAACGACAACGGTGGACGTGATAACGTTTCGGTCATTCTGGTCAAAGTGTTGGGTGATTTTCCGGTGCATCGCACCTGGTGGTCGAAATTCTTGGCGTGGTTTAGATAAGGACGAGGAACAATGGCTAAGCTGATACTGAGCATGGACGGTCTGGTTCTCAAGGAAATTCCGCTGGACAAGGAACGCATGAGCATCGGCCGCAAGGCGAGTAACGACATCCAGATCGACAATCTGGCGATCAGCGGCGAACACGCCGCCGTGGTGACGATCCTCAGCGACTCCTTCCTGGAGGATCTCAACAGCACCAACGGCACCCTGGTCAACGGCCAGCCGGTCAAGAAACATTTCCTGAAAAATGGCGATGTGATCGAGTTGGGCAAGTACAAGCTCAAATACGTGAGCGAAGTGCCGCAACAGGTCGATGCCGCCGACTTCGAAAAAACCATGGTGCTGCGTCCCGGCGCCCTGAAAAAAGCGGCCGAGTCGCCTGCAGCGCCGGGGCCGGTTTCCCGGCTGGCGCC
>CAYMYD010000295.1:0-3054 GCA_964394535.1 uncultured Propionivibrio sp.
CGCAGAAATGGCTCTGTGTGGCGAAGGGAACCTCCGGCCGGCTTGCCTTGATGGCCTGGGCGGTCATGTCGATCAGCAGTTGCTCGGTCGGAATCAGCGAGACTTGCAGGTTGCCGTGCGAATCACGGTCGGCCAGCAGCATCTTGATGATGTAGTCCGGCAGGGAGGCAAACAGCGTCGCACTGCTGGCCGAAAGCAGGCTGCGCACGAACACCACGCGGGAAGTCTCGGTCTGGGCTTCGCATTCGGCAGCGTTTTTCGCCAGCACATCGTTGAGTTCGGCGATCAGCACGCCCATTTCCGGGATGAATTCGATGAGCCCCTCGGGGATCAGCACGACCCCGTGGTTGATGCCCTTGTCCGCACGGGCAATCACCGTCTGCGCGATCTGTGCGACGATTTCACCGAGCGATTGCCGCTTGGCAGCCACCTCTTCGGAAATGATGGTGAGGGCCGGCTGCGTCTGCAGGGCCACTTCCAGCGTGACGTGCGAGGCCGAGCGCCCCATGAGTTTCATGAAGTGCCAGTATTTGAGCGAGGAACGGGTGTCCTGCAGGATATTACCGGCGAGTTCGCTATAGACCTTGGTCGCCGTATCAAAACCGAAGGAGATCGGCAGCAGTTCGCCAATCTGCAAATCACCATCGATGGTTTTCGGCACGCCGATCACCTGCACGCCGGAGCCATCGGCCTTGATGCCCTTGAACAGATATTCGGCCAGGACGGCGGCGTTGGTGTTGGAATCGTCACCACCGACGATCACGATGGCATCGAGATTGTGTTTGATGCAGGTTTCACGTACCTGGGCGAACTGCTTGTCGCTCTTGATCTTGGTGCGGTCGCTGCCGAGAAAATCGAAGCCGCCGGTATTGATGATGCTCCCGATATCGGTCTCGGTGATCTCGAAAAGGTCGCCCGCCAGCAGCCCCTTCGGGCCACGCCGGACACCCAGCAGGGTATTGCCATCACCAAGGATCCGCTTGATGCCGCAGACAACATTGTGCCCGCCGGGCGCCGGGCCACCGGAGAACAGGACGGCGACGCGCTTGCCCTGATCCTTGCGTGGATTGGTGCTCGCCGCCTTCAGTACCGCGCTCCCGGCCGCCTGGCTGGTCAGCGGAAAGGCCGCAGCGACGCGCTCTTTGTCGCGCGATTCCGGGACATTGCCCCCGGCAGAAAAAGTGATCGGCGCAAGCCCGCCGGAGCTTGTAAAGGCGGCGCACACCGGCAGCGGCAGTTTGCGCACGGCCTGCTCGAAAAGGGAGTTGTGCGGCTCGCAGCCTTGAAACTGATTTTCTTTAAGATTCATGGGGTTCCGTAACAGCAGTGGAAGTGAATGGAGTGTCTATTCTACATTTGACTTATGCAAGATACAAATTTCAACTGCGCTTCGGCCGGTTCTCTGCGGACTGCGTGACGGCCCGCTTGTTATAATCGCGCCTCCATTCGACTAGAAGACTCTGAATCAAGGTTTACCATGCTCAAGTTCCGCTCCCTGTTACTGCTCCTGTTGTCGCTACCCGTCCTGGCCTTTGCCCAGCAAATGCCTGTTCCCCCCACGCTGGCGGCCAAATCCTGGCTGCTGATCGAATCCGCTTCCGGTCAGGTGCTGGCTTCCCAGGTGCCGGATGAGCGCCTTGAACCCGCGTCGCTGACCAAGCTGATGACCGCCTATCTGACTTTCTCCGCGCTACGTCAGGGCAAGCTCAAGCTCGATCAGACACTGCTGATTTCCGAAAAAGCCTGGCGCACCCAGGGCTCGAAAATGTTTATCCGCGTCGATACGCAGGTGCAGATCGAAGACCTGATCAAGGGCATGATCGTCCAGTCCGGTAACGATGCCTGTGTGGCGCTGGCCGAAGGCGTGGCCGGCAGCGAAGAAATCTTCGCGCAGATGATGAACCGCGAGGCCGAGCGGCTGGGCATGAAATCCAGCCATTTCCGCAATGCCACCGGCCTGCCCGACCCCGAGCATTACTCGACGGCCAGCGATCTGGCCAAGCTGGCCGGGGCGCTGATCCGTGACTTTCCCGAGGAATACGCCCGCTACTACACGATCAAATCCTTCCGCTACAACAACATCAACCAGCCGAATCGCAATCGCCTGCTGTGGCTGGATCCCAGCGTCGATGGTGTCAAAACCGGCTACACGGAAGCCGCTGGTTACTGCCTGATCTCTTCGGCCAAGCGCGATTCACGTCGCCTGCTGTCGGTCGTGCTCGGGACGAAGTCGGATTCAATGCGTGCGCAGGAATCGCTCAAGCTGCTCAGCTACGGCTTCCAGGCTTACGACATGGTCAGGATCCATGCGGCAAACCAGGCGGCGTTTACGCCGAAAGTCTGGAAAGGTAGCGCCAGCATGGCCAAGGCAGGTTTTGTCAGCGATCTGGCCGTTGCGGTTCCCAAGGGCCTTGAACAGAAGCTCAAGAGCGAATTTATCGGGCAGAAGCTGATCGCGCCGATTGAAAAAGGGCAGGTCATCGGGACGCTGAAGCTCAGTCTTGACGGCCAGCCGTACGGCGAATATCCGGTCCTGGCGCTGGAAGCCGTGCCGCAGGCGGGTATCTTCGGACGCATGATCGACACCATCCGGCTATGGTTCAACTGAACGTCTCCGACGGGGAAACGCTGCTCGAATTCCCCTGCGCCTTCCCGCTGAAGATCATGGGGCTGGCCAGTGAGCAGCTGGCGCAGGCGGTGCTGGACGTTGTCCTGCGTCACGCCCCCGGCTTTGACGGGGCGACGATGGAAATGCGCACTTCTTCCAGCGGCAAGTACCTCAGCCTGACCTGTACGATCCAGGCCACCTCAAAACCGCAACTCGACGCCCTCTACCGCGAATTGAGTTCGCACCCGCTGGTCAAGATCGTGCTTTGAGGTGGCTGAGAAGGTGGCGTGAAGGGGAAAGGCGGGCACAGGTGCCCGCCCTACCTGCTAACCACTGCCTTTCACGCTAACGCAACAGGGCAACGAAGGTGCCGGCGATGATTGCCGAGGTGATCACACCGCAGATGTTGGCCCCCAGGGCTTGCGGCAGGATGATCGCGGCCGGGT
>CAYMYD010000296.1:0-3043 GCA_964394535.1 uncultured Propionivibrio sp.
GCTTCATCATTGAGTCCGAGGTTGAGAATGGTGTCCATCATGCCCGGCATGGAAGCGCGCGAGCCGGAGCGAACCGAAACCAGCAGCGGATCGGCCGCATCGCCAAACTTCTTGCCCATTTCCTTTTCAACAAAAGCCACGCCCTGCTTGACGTCGGCTTCGATCAGCTTGAAAACGGTATCAGCACCTTGCTCGGTATAGACCGTGCAGGCTTCGGTGCTGATGGTGAAACCGGGTGGGACGGCGATGCCCAGGCGGCACATTTCAGCCAGATTGGCCCCCTTGCCGCCCAGCGTGTTTTTCATGTCTGCGGAACCGTCGGTTTGCGACGGACCAAATACGTAGATCAGTTTGTTTGCCATATTGGATTCCAACCTCGTAAAAAATAGTGTTATCGACTCTTTTGACTCTTGCGCTGAGCCGCCCGATTCTACCCTAACTGGCGTATCACTGCCATATCGGTCATAAAAGTGTCACAATCCGGCCTGTTGAAATTTCCCGGGACAACTTTCCACGCATGGCCTCCATCAGCATTGAAAACCTAAGAAAGGAATTTGGCGGCAACGCCGTTCTTCAAAACCTGTCGTTGCACATTCCTGACGGCGCTTTTTTCACCCTGCTGGGGCCGAGCGGCTGCGGCAAGACCACGCTGCTGCGCTGTATTGCCGGTTTCTATGAATCCGACGGCGGACGCATCCTGTTCGATCAGGACGAAATGACGCACGTCCCCACGCATCACCGCGACATCGGCATGGTGTTTCAGGACTACGCCCTGTTTCCCGACAAATCGGCCTTCGAGAACGTCGCTTACGGCTTGCGCGCCCGCAAGGTGGCCCGCGCCGAAATCAACACCCGTGCCAAGGAGGCACTGGAAAGCGTCGGTCTCGCTCACCTGGCCGACCGTTATCCGGCGCAGATGAGCGGCGGTCAACGGCAGCGGGTCGCCCTGGCACGCGCCCTGGTGATTCGTCCGCGGGTTCTGCTGATGGACGAACCCTTGTCCAACCTCGACGCCGAAATGCGCATGCAGATGCGTGACATCATTCTCGATCTGGTGCAGGAAGCACGGATCACCACGGTGTTCGTCACGCACGACCAGGAAGAAGCCTTGGCCATGTCGGACAAGATCGCGCTGATGGACAAGGGCTGCATCGCCCAGCTCGGAACACCGGAAGAACTCTACGGGCTGCCGGAAAGTGCCTACGTTGCCGACTTCATCGGTTCGGCCAATGTCATTCCGGTCACCGCCGCTCAGGGCACGACAAGCCGTGGCGAACCGCTCCGCTTCACGCTGGGAGGACAGGAACTGCACGGCCGATGCGGTGCCGACACGATCACCTCCGACGCCCTGCTGCTCGCCCGTCCCGAGCATATCGACCTCAAGCCTCCCGCCGAGGCCGTGGACAACCGGGTCGCCGGCGTCATTCTGCGCCGACAATATCTGGGTTACAAAACGTCCTATCGGGTACGCATCAACGATGCCGGACAGGAAGTGCGCGTCGATCTCAGTACCGGCCACCATGCCGCCAGCTTCCAGCCCGGTGACCATGTCCAGGTCGTCTTCCCGGAAAACTGCCGCGTCATTCCGGCCAGCGGGGAATTGCCGTCATGAATTCCTTCCAGCGCAACTGGTGGCCCTGGGGCGTCCTGACGATTCTTTCGCTGGTGATCCTCTTCTTCTTTGTGCTCTACCCGCTGGGCGTCCTGTTCGGCAACAGCATCCGCGATGAATCCGGCGCCCTGTCCCTGATCGGTTTCAGCCAGTTGCTTGCCGACAGCCAGTATCTTGCCGCACTGCGCAACACCCTGGTGCTGGGCGTCAGCGTCACCTTTCTGGCCACGCTGATCGGCGTGCCGCTGGCCTACATGGTCGCCCGTTACGACTTCCCGCTGAAGAATCTGGTCGCCGTCCTGCCGGTGGTGACCATCGTCATTCCGGAAATCATCGTCGGCCAATCCTGGCTGCTGCTGCTCGGCAACAACGGTCTGCTGACCAATCTTCTGGCCGAAATCGGCATCGAACTGCCCTCCTTCTACGGCTGGACCGGACTCCTCTTTTCGATGACGCTGGTGTATTACACCTATATCTACCTGGGCGTTCTTGCCGCCCTGCACAGTTTTGACGGACAGCTCGAAGAGGCCGGCCTGAGCCTTGGCACCTCGCCGCTGGTCACCAAATTCCGCGTCCTGCTGCCGCTGATGCTGCCTGCGGTGGCAGTCAATGCGCTGGTGGTCTTTTCGCTGGTGGTCGGCAACTTCGTGCTGGCAACCTTGCTCGGTAGCCGTGTCCCCCTGATTTCGGTGATGACCTACAACGCCTTCGTCAATGAAATGGGCGGATCGCCACTCCTGCAAAGCGCCATGTCGGTGATTTCGGTGCTCATCGTCGGCATCGTGCTCTTCCTGCAAAAGCGCGTGGTCGAGCGCAAGATCTACACCATGACGCTCGGTCGCGCCCCCCGGCCGGTGCGGGTACGTTCCGGCTCGGCAGCCATTTTTACCTTGAGCGTGATGGGCGTCATCGCCATTTCGGTGTTTCCCCTGCTGGTCATTTTTATCGCCGCCTTCACCGAAACCAGCGGCCCGGTGATGCGCTGGGGAAGCTGGTCGCTCAGCAGCCTGGCACGCGTTTTCAACAGCGCCCCGGAACCGGTATGGAATTCGATCCGTTTTGCCGGGCTGGCCACGCTTTTCGGCATCGCCGTCGCCGCCCTGACCAGCTACCTGATCATCAAGAAACGCAGCCTCCTGACCAGTCTGCTCGACTATATCGTCATTCTGCCGCTGACCATCTCCGGAACCGTCATGGGCATTGCCCTGGTGCAGGCCTTCAACACCGGCTATCTGGTATTGACCGGCACCAGCAGCATCATGGTGCTCTGCTATGCGGTGCGTCGCCTGCCTTTTGCCGTGCGCAACGCTTCCTCGACACTTTTCAACATCCCCGAATCCATCGAGGAAGCATCAATCAGTCTTGGCGTCTCGCCGTTAAAGACCTTCTTCAAGATCATCCTGCCAGCGATGAAGGCCTCGATCATCTCCG
>CAYMYD010000297.1:0-3042 GCA_964394535.1 uncultured Propionivibrio sp.
CGCTTGCGCTCGGCCTCCATGCGGCGATACACCGATTCGCTGACCTCGGTCGGCAGGTCGACGCGTTTGACGCGCACGTCGACAATCTGCACGCCGATCTTGCGCGCGTCGAGGTCGGCCTTCTCGCGCATCTGTTCCATGATCTTGTCGCGTTCACCGGAAACCACGTCATGCACGGTGCGCTTGCCGAATTCTTCACGCAGGCCGGCGTTGACCGTCTGTGACAGCCGGGTTCTCGCCCGCGCCTCGTCACCGGCCACCGAAACATAATAAAGCTGCGGGTCGGTGATCCGCCATTTGACGAAGGAATCGACCAGCACGTTCTTCTTTTCGGAGGTGATGAAACGCTCCGGCTCGTTGCTGTCCAGCGTGAGAATGCGCTTGTCGAAGTAGCGCACGTTCTGGATCAGCGGCCACTTGAAGTACAGGCCCGGCTCGGTGATGACTTCCTTCACTTCGCCCAACTGGAAAATGATCGCATGCTGACGCTGATCGACGGTAAAGATCGACAGCCCGAGTACCACCAGCACGACGGAGAGCGCCGTCCCGGCAAAGGAAATACCGTGTCTCATTGGCGCACCTCGCGTTCACGTGAGCGCAGCGCCGCGTCGCGGTCGCGCGAAGAAGAATACTTGGAGCCGCTGTATTCCACCTGCGGCCCCCGATCAAGCTGCGGCGGCGCATCGCCGGCAACGGTATGAGCCGCCATATTGCCGCGCTGTGGCACAGGCGATTCGCCACCGCTGGCGGCCAGTGCCGGTGCCGTGGCGGCGGTCATGCTCATCAGCTTGTCGAGCGGCAGATAAAGCAGGTTGCCGCCCCCCTTCGCATCGACCATCACCTTGCTGGTGTTGGCATAGACCTGCTGCATGGTCTCCAGATAGAGACGCTGGCGCGTCACTTCCGGCGCCTTGGCGTATTCGGAGTGCAGTTGGCGGAAGCGCGAGGCATCGCCCTCGGCGGTGGCAATCAGGCGCTGCTTGTAACCTTCGGCCTCCTGCAACAGCCGGGCCGCCGTACCATGGGCCTTGGGAATCACGTCGTTGGCGTAGGCCTGGCCTTCGTTTTTCTGCCGTTCCTTGTCCTGACCGGCTTTCACCGCGTCGTCAAACGCCGCCTGCACCTGCTCGGGCGGCTGGGCGTTCTGCATGGTCACCTTGGAAATCAGGATGCCCGTCTTGTAACGGTCGAGAATTTCCTGCATCAGCGTCGAGGCCTTGACGGCAATCTGCTCGCGGCCTTCGTAGAGCACGAAGTCCATTTTGCTCTTGCCGACAATCTCGCGAATCGCCGTTTCCGCCACCTGCATCACCGACTCGTCCGGCATGCGGTTGTTGAAGATGTAATCGACCGGATCCTTGAGGATGTACTGGACGGCAAACTGGATGTTGATGATGTTTTCGTCATCGGTCAGCATCAGCGCTTCTTTCAGCACCTTGTTGCGCTCGCTGCCGCGATAGCCGACTTCGAGCGTGCGCACGCCGGAAATATTGACCAGCTCATGCGACTGGATCGGGTACGGCAGCCGCCAGCGCAGACCGGACTCGGTGCTCTCCTTGTAGCGGCCGAATTGCAGAACCAGGCCGCGCTGCGAAGCATCGACGATGTAAAAACCGCTGGAGAGCCAGAGCAGCAGCACGATGGCAATCAGGAGGCCAATCCCGCCACCAAGGAATTTCGGATTGATCTCGACCGGCGGACGATCTCCGCCGTCGGGACTGCCGCCCCGCCGACCGCCCCGCTTCCCGAACATGCCGGACAGACGCTCGTTGAGATCACTCCACATTTCTTCCAGATCGGGCGGCCCCTGGTTGGGACGTTTGCCACCGCCGCCGCTGTCATTGCCGCTGCCGCGATTGCCCCATTGCGGGTCGTTGAGAGACATGAATACTCCAAGTGCAGAAATCATTCTGAATTTAAATCCTCATCGGGAAAGCGTGGGAGTTCGCCCAAGGGAGTCTGTTCGTGCGCCGCACGTCGTTTTTCCAGGGCAATTTCAGTCAGCGCCTGACGCAGCAAGAGCAATCCATCTCCCTGTTTCGCGCTGACTCTGACGCGGGCGATTCTATCATACTCATCGCGTTCAACTGCGGGCGGCAGACCGGTCAAATCCAGTTTGTTCAGCACCACCAGTTGCCTCACCTCGCTGGCACCAATTTCCCGCAATACCTTGTCGACTTCGGCGACCTGTTCGGCACGGGCCGAACTGGCCGAATCGACGACGTGCAACAGCAGATCGGCCTGCGCCGTCGCTTCCAGCGTGGCGCGAAAAGCTGCCACCAGAGCATGCGGCAGATCACGGATGAAGCCGACCGTATCGGAAATGACCACGCTGCCCGCCTCGGCCAGCCACAGCTTGCGCGAAGTGGTGTCGAGCGTGGCGAAAAGCTGGTCGGCGGCATAAGCGCCGGCGCGGGTCAATGCGTTGAACAGGGTCGACTTGCCAGCATTGGTATAGCCGACCAGCGAAACATTGAGCTGGTCACCGCGAATGCGTGCACGGCGCTGGGTGTAACGCTGACGTTCGAGCCGCGAAAGCCGTTCACGCAGCAGCTTGACCCGCTTGCCGAGCAAACGCCGGTCGGTTTCAAGCTGGGTTTCGCCCGGGCCGCGCAGACCAATACCGCCCTGCTGCCGCTCCAGGTGTGTCCAGCCCCGCACCAGACGCGTCGCCAGATGGTCAAGCTGCGCCAGCTCGACCTGCAGCTTGCCCTCGGCGCTTTGTGCGCGCAGGGCGAAGATGTCGAGGATCAGGCTGGTGCGGTCAATGACCCGGCACTCCAGCGCCCGTTCCAGATTGCGCTCCTGCGCTGGCGAGAGTTCATGGTTGAAAATCACCAGCTCGGCTGCATGCGCGGCAATTTCGGCGGCGATCTCCTGCACCTTGCCCTTGCCGGCGAAGGTCGCCGCGTCAGGGCTGTGGCGTTTCCCGGTCACCTCGGTACACACGGTCGCCCCGGCGGACTCGGCCAGCAGGCAAATTTCCTCAAGCCGGTCCGCCTGATCGTCGCTGCCGAAATCAAGCTGGACGATGACCGCACG
>CAYMYD010000298.1:0-3023 GCA_964394535.1 uncultured Propionivibrio sp.
CGCCAGCAGATCGCCCTGCTCTACCGCTCCAACGCCCAGTCGCGGGCGCTCGAACACCAGTTGTTTTCAGCGAGTATGCCGTACCGCGTCTATGGCGGCCTGCGCTTTTTCGACCGGCAGGAGATCAAGCACGCGCTGGCCTATCTGCGCCTGATCGCCAACCCGGACGACGATACGGCTTTCTCCCGCGTGGTCAATTTCCCGACGCGCGGTATCGGCAATCGCAGCATCGAAGCCTTGCAGGAAGCCGCGCACCACGCCAATTCCAGCCTCTACAACGCTGCCGCGAGCCTTCCCGGCAAAGCGGGCTCTGCTGTCGGCCATTTCATCCGGCTGATCGAGGAGTTGCGCCGTGAAACCGAAAATCTGCCGCTGCCGGAAGTCATCGACCATCTGATCGAAAAAAGCGGCCTGCGCACGCACTACCTCAATGAAAAGGAGGGCGGCGAGCGACTGGAAAACCTCGACGAACTGATCAACGCCGCGGCCACCTTCCTGCAGGAGGAAGACGACACCCTGGTCAATCCGGAAGGTGCCGACCCGCTGGCTGCCTTTCTCGCCCACGCCTCGCTGGAAGCCGGTGAGCATCAGGCCATTGAAGGGGCAGAGGCGGTACAGCTGATGACCGTCCATGCGGCCAAGGGACTGGAATTTGACGTGGTGTTCATCACCGGGCTGGAGCAGGGACTGTTCCCGCACGAAAATGCCACGCAGGAACGCGACGGCCTGGAGGAGGAACGGCGACTGATGTACGTCGCCGTCACCCGCGCCCGCCAGCGGCTTTACCTTTCGCACGCGCAGACGCGGATGCTGCACGGCCAGACGCGCTACTGCCTGCCCTCGCTGTTCCTTGAAGAACTCCCGGAAGAGCTGCTGCGCCGGGTCGGGCATACGCCGATGTACGCCCGCGAAGCCCCGGTCAGCATCCCCGCGCCAACACCGGCCTATACCGGCTCCACCAGCGCGGGCGGTTTTCGTATTGGCCAGGGCGTGCAACATGCCAAGTTCGGCGAGGGCGTGATCGTCGCCTGCGAAGGCTACGGTTCGGAAGCACGGGTACAGGTCAATTTCGGCGCGCACGGCATGAAGTGGCTGGCGCTGCAATACGCAAAGCTGGTGAAGTGCGGAGAGTGAGGAAAGGGTAAAGGAAGCGAGCTTAAAAACATGATTTCTACAAGCCACACCCCGTAGAAACACCCTGGCCTGCCCTTCCCCCTTCTCCCTTCCCTCCCTATCATTACGCCATTGTCACCTTCTTCGGGAGAAAACCATGTCATTTGCCATTCGTTTCCATCAGACCGGCGGGCCGGAAGTCCTGCGCTGGGAAGAAGTCCCGGTCGGCGACCCGGCGGCGGACGAGGTGCGGCTTCGCCATGAGGCGGTCGGGCTCAATTACATCGACACCTACCAGCGCAGCGGTCTGTATCCGCTACCACTCCCTTCCGGTCTCGGTCAGGAAGGCGCCGGGGTAGTCGAAGCAGTGGGCAAGGACGTCCGTGACTTCCGCCCGGGCGATCGTGTGGCCTACGCGGGCGGGCCGGTCGGCGCCTACAGCCAGCAGCGCTGCCTGCCTGCCGCCCGACTGCTCAAACTGCCGGAAAGCATCGACTTTCGTACCGGCGCAGCGATGATGCTGCAAGGACTGACAACCGCCTATCTGCTGCGTCGCACCTATGCCGTGCAAGCCGGTGATGCCGTGCTGATTCACGCCGCTGCGGGCGGGGTCGGCCTGATCGCCTGCCAGTGGGCGAGGGCTTTGGGTGCAACCGTGATCGGCACGGTATCGACCGAAGCCAAGGCCGAACTTGCCCGGCAGCATGGGTGTGAGCATGTAATTCTCTACAGCCATGAGGATGTCGCCGCACGGGTACGCGACATCACCGGCGGCGAGGGCGTCGCCGTGGTCTATGACGGCGTTGGCAAGGACACCTTTGCCGCCTCACTCGACAGCCTGCGGATGCGCGGCATGATGGTCAGCTTCGGCAATGCCTCGGGAGCCGTTCCCCCCTTCAACCCGCTGTTGCTGACGCAGAAGGGTTCGCTCTTCCTGACCCGTCCGATGCTCGCCCACTACACCGCCAACCGCGACGAGCTGCTTGCCCTCGGCCAGGAACTCTTTGCCGTGGTGGAATCAGGCAAGGTACGCATCAACATCAACCAGACCTTTGACCTGGCCGACGCCGCCGATGCCCATCGCGCCCTTGAAGCCCGGCAGACGACCGGATCGACGGTGCTTTTGCCGTGAATGATGCCGAAAAAGCCATGAAGTCCTTTCTGATCGTCAACCCCAAGGGCGGTTCCGGAAAATCCACGCTGGCGACCAACCTGGCCGGGTATTTTGCCCACGGTGGTCACCAGGTCATGCTCGGCGATGCCGACCGGCAACAGTCGGCCTACCACTGGCTCGCCATCCGCCCCGAATCATTGCCGACGATTCACCGCTGGGTCATGGCGGATGATCGGCCGGCCCGTCCGCCCAAAGGCACGACCCATGCGGTCATCGACACTCCGGCCGGTGTGCAGGGCAAAGCGCTCGAACGCATGCTCAAACAGGTGCAGCGGGTCATCGTGCCGGTGCAGCCCTCGCTGTTCGACATTCTGGCCACGCAGCGTTTTCTGGAGACGTTGCTCAAGGAAAAAGCCGTGCGCAAGGAGAAAGCCTTCGTCGCCGTCGTCGGCATGCGCGTCGATACACGCACCCGCGCCGCCGCCGAACTGGAACGATTTCTTTCCTCCTACGACTTGCCGGTACTCACCTGCCTGCGCGATACCCAGCTCTACGTGCAGGCTGCCGCCAACGGCATGACGCTCTTTGACCTCAGCCCCGCCCGCGCCGCCAAGGATCTCGAACAATGGCAGCCGATCATCGACTGGGTGTCATAGCGCTGCCCGCTCGCCGGTGATGGTGTTGCGTTTTTTTCGTTGTACCGGCGCAATACGCGAGAACAGTCACTTACGCTTTGCCTTTTCTGCCGCTTTGTTTATAATGCGCGACTCCGTTGTCGTCTGTCCCCGTCTTTTGA
>CAYMYD010000299.1:0-3021 GCA_964394535.1 uncultured Propionivibrio sp.
GCCATTGCCCGGGCGATTCTCAAGGACGCACCGATCCTGATTCTGGATGAAGCCACTTCGGCACTGGATACCGAATCCGAGCGTTATATCCAGGCAGCACTGGAGCGGGTTACGAGCAATCGCACCACACTGGTTATCGCCCATCGCCTGTCGACCATCGAGCAGGCGGACATCATCTTTGTCATGGATCAGGGGCGCATTGTCGAGCGCGGGAAACATGCCGAGCTACTGGCGGCAGGTGGACATTACGCCAAATTGCATGCCATGCAGTTTCGTCATGACGAGAGCGCTGAGGCGGTGTCGTAAGTCCCTACGCCAGATGTTCGTCCAGCCATCGGTACAACACCGATGTTTCCGGCCAGTTAGCAAGAAAACGTGCCCGGTCGCGACGCCAGGCGCGTTGCCAGCCCGCTAACGAGGCATGCCAGCGCATGCCATCAAGATCAATGACAACAACCCGGCCGTTGTGCCACAGGAGATTGTTCGCCTTCAGATCCCCGTGTGAGATCCGCATGACGCGCAGGGCATCGAATAGCGTCAACAAGCTGTGTGCCTCGGCCTCTCCGGGCGGCACCTCGGGAGACAGGTGCTCCAGCAGATTTTCCCCCGGGCAGAACGCATTGACCAGAAAGGCGCGGCGGCGTATCGGGCCGATACGTTCCTCGCATAGTGCCAGTGGCGCAGGCGTGGCAATGCCCAGATGCAGCAGCATGTGACCCGCACGCCAGGAATGCCAGGCACGGCTGGGGCGACAAGCACGCGACAGGGCATGCAGGACGCTCTTGAGGTTATAACGTTTGATGACCAGTTCATGCCCCGAAAAGCCGACACGTGCCACGCTACAGGTACCCCCATCCTTGTATTTATGCCCCTCGTCGACCAGCCTGTCCTTGCTCTCCAGTAGAAGGGATAGCCAGTCTGCTTCCGTACGCAGCATGGCGACAAACTCTCCGGTAGTTTGTCGTACCAGAAACTGGGTGCAATTCCGCCCGGTTTTGGATAAAAATTTCTTCAGCCGTTTTTGCCTGGCCTGTTGAACGGCTTTTGCCAGTTCGTCTGCTTTGTAGACCGGCCCGCTATAGAAGCTGATCAGTCGCCCTTGTTGGCCATCCCAACTGACCGGTAGTTGTGCCAGCAGCAAGGCCAGATTGGCAAGCGTCTGCCGCCCATTGCCGGAAACGGTATGCACTGCGTCGCCATCTATCACATAAAGTCTGCCTGCATGGCGAAGGAAATTGGAAAGGTGCACATCCTCGTGAATCAGGCCCGCCGCATGCATTTGCCCTAACAAGGCAAATGCCGACTGCAGGCATTGTTCTTGCAGGACATGACTGGATGGAAGATGTTGCAAGGCCTCCCATTCATCAGACAAACTCTTCGCATCAATCAGGAATTCGCTGAGTACCGCGTGACCTCCCGCATGCAGACGGCTGGAAAGCAGCAGTTCCGGTGTCGGCAAGGCGGCTGCCTGCATGGCCTGTACACCCTGCATTTCCCGGGCGGCATGCTGGGCGCTATCTGCAGAAATGAACAGCTTGGCCAGCACTCTTCGTCCCTGCCAGCCCCCCTCGCCAACAATCCGTTTGCCGGGCAAAACACGAAGCAGTCGATCAACACGCAATTCGGTGCCGTCATCCAGGGCAATACAAAAAGGAACGGAAGGTGTCCGGCCACAGCGGACCAGCGAAGCTGCAGTCGCCGGATATTGAATACCGTTATCTTCGCCGGGGGGATTCATTCACGCCCTTCAAAAAAACGAACGATCTTGCGAATACGTTTCTTGTCGTCACGCGACAGACGTTGGCGCTGCACATAGTCAAGATAAAAGCGAAGGCGGCGGGTGCGACTCAAATTCTGTTTGGCAACCTTGTCCAGACAGGCCAAGTCTTTGATGATACGGTAACTCAGGAAAGGCTCAATCCAGAACCCGCCCCAAGGACAGTCGATCAGAAAAAGCCTGGGAAGCTCATCATTACTGACCAGCAGGTTACGCCATTTAAGGTCATTGTGCGCAAACCGAGCGGTATGCATGCGGCGGGTAATGTCTGCGAGCTGTGCCGATATGCTATCAAGCCAGTATCGGTCACGCAGGCGGGGATCATTTTCCGAGACCAGTTGCGCCATATCGGTCGTATTCCGAATTTCCTCAGTGATCAGTGCGCCGCGTCGGAAAGCTCCCCAGCGTCGCTCGATACCGTAGGCCGCCAATCGGGCAGTCGGGATTCCCCATTGCGCAAAGGCCAGCAGATTCTGCCATTCACTCCGTATACGCGGTGGCACCAACAATTGCCGCAGACCAAGCCAGCTCCGCTTTTTGCCGCTCCCCGCATAGCACTTGACGTAATAACGACGTCCTTCCCGTTCGATGCGGATTAGCCGACTCACCGGATCATGGGTAATCAACTCGCCTTCAAGGGCAAAAACCTGATCCAGCGTAGCAAAATGCCGTGCCGCAACACCATTATTCAGTTCAGGGTCAAAATTCCAGAAAATCATGTTCCAAAGCGGCAAAATCCGTGCCGTTATTCAGTTCAGGGTCAAAAATTCATGTTGCCGAATCTTCTGCATACTTGCGCAGATAACGCTGTTGCAAGCGCTCGGCCTCGTGTTCAAGCTGGCGCAGCAGGGGGCTTTCATCACGCAGGATGGGTCGTAGTGGACGATCAAAATACCCACGCAGGAAACGCAGGCGATCGCATTGAGTCAGTCCGATGTCCAGCGCCGAAAAATACAGGCTGGCGAGATCCTTGTCACGCCAGCGCCGCGGTGTTGCAGTGCGGATTTGCGCACGGTGCAGATCGATCAGCGAGAGTTTCAGGCTTTCCGGCGTCGGTGCCGGGTCAAGGTGCAGTAAAAAATGGCAGAGATAGAAATCGCGGTGATTAACACCGCCCAAGTGCATTTTTCGCGCCATTTCTGCCACGTGGCGGATCAATGCCCGCTTGAGTGGCAGCGGTGGCGGATTTTCCGGCCAGTCGCGGCAGAAATCCTCGAGGCTGATCGTCGGCTTGAGTTCTTCGG
>CAYMYD010000300.1:0-3004 GCA_964394535.1 uncultured Propionivibrio sp.
TCGTTCTGCTGATCGACGAGCGCCCCGAAGAAGTCACCGAAATGACCCGTTCGGTTCGCGGCGAAGTGGTCGCCGCCACCTTCGACGAACCGGCGGCGCGTCATGTCCAGGTCGCTGAAATGGTCATCGAAAAGGCCAAGCGACTGGTTGAACACAAGAAGGACGTGGTCATTCTGCTCGACTCGATCACCCGTCTGGCGCGCGCCTACAACACCGTTCAACCGGCTTCCGGCAAGGTGCTGACCGGCGGTGTCGACGCCAACGCCCTGCAAAAACCCAAACGCTTCTTCGGTGCGGCGCGCAACATCGAGGAAGGCGGTTCGCTGACGATCATCGCCACAGCGCTGATCGACACCGGCAGCCGCATGGACGACGTGATCTACGAAGAATTCAAGGGCACCGGCAACATGGAAATCCACCTGGATCGCCGCATGGCCGAAAAGCGCGTCTATCCGGCGATCAACGTCAACCGCTCGGGTACCCGCCGCGAAGAACTGCTGCTGATGCCGGACGTACTGCAAAAAATGTGGATTCTGCGCAAACTGCTCTACAACATGGATGACCTTGAGGCGATGGAGTTCCTGCTGGAGAAAATCAAGGCTACCAAGAACAATGCCGAGTTCTTCGACTCGATGCGCCGCTAATTCCTTGCGCGGGCGCAATGAGCGCGTTGAAAATACCGAATCCAGATTGCCAATTGTCTAAAAAACAAGGATAATCCGCCTTCTTCCGGGGTTGGCCACCGAAGGAAATCCGTCTTTCGAGCCAGCCAGAACCAGTCCTACAGGAATTTCCAAGATGAAATCCGATATCCATCCCGATTACAAAGAAGTTGAAGTCACCTGCTCCTGCGGCAATACTTTCAAGACCCAATCCACGATGAAGAAAGCGCTGCATATCGAAGTCTGCTCGGCCTGCCACCCGTTCTACACCGGCAAGCAGAAGATCATCGATACCGCCGGTCGTGTCGAGAAGTTCAACAAGAAATACGGTGCCCGCGCCAAGGTGGCCTGAGGCTGACTGCAGCTTCGCGCAGGTTCGGCAAAAAGGCAGCCGCCGGGCTGCCTTTTTTATTTGACACCGGAACGCCATGCCCTTTCCTGAGCACTCACCACGTTTCAGAGGAATTACCCTGCCCCCCAGCGGCTGGGCGCTGGCGTTCCTGCTCTCGCTCTACATCTTCACCGGGCTGATCGGCCACGACCCCTGGAAGCACGACGACGCGATCACCATCGGCGTGGTTTTCGAGATGTTTTCCAGCGGCAACTGGCTGCTTCCCCATCTGGCCGGCCAGCCTTACCCGGATGCGCCGCTCTACTACTGGATTGCCACCCTCTTCGCCAAACTGTTCGCCTGGCTGCTGCCGGTGCATGAAGGGGCGCGTCTGGCCAGCGGTCTGTGCACCCTGCTGTCGCTGCAATTCATCCTGCTGGCGGCACGTGAACTGCACGGCAAGGACTTCGCCGCCAGTGCGCCACTGACGCTCGCCGGCAGCATCGGTTTCCTCTACCACGCGCACGAAGCGCAGCCGATGCTGGCGGTACTGATGGCGCATACCGCGGTTTACTGGGCGCTCGCCTTGCTGCCGCGCCGACCGCAACTGGCCGTGCCGGTTTTCGGTGCGGCGCTGGCGGCTGCTTTTCTGGCCGCCGGTCTGCTGCCGGCACTGGTGCTACTGCCACTCATCCTGATCACGCTGGCGCTCTCGGAAAAGCGCGGCAGCGACGCGCTGCGTCTTCTCGCAGGGGTGCTGCTGGCGCTGGCGCTTTGTGCTGCCTGGCTGCTGCCGGTCAATCTGCTGCATCCGCAGTACGGCGAAAGCCTCCTGCGCAGCGAACTGGCCGAATTCAGCAGATCGGTTCCGCTCAACAATCTGCTGCGTTACCTGAGCATGCTGCTGTGGTACGCCTGGCCGGCCCTGCCGCTGGCGGCCTGGGCGCTGTGGTCAAAACGCCGCGTGCTGAAAAGCCGTCCCCTGCTGCTGCCGCTGCTGGCGTTTTTTTCGACCCTGCTGCTGCTGGCCTGCCTGGTGCCTTCGCGCAGCGCGCCTGCCCTGTTGTTGCTGCCGCCCCTGGTGCTGTTTGCTGTTCCCGGTGTCGCCACCCTGCGCCGTGGCGCGGCCAATGCCTTCGACTGGTTCGGCATGATGAGCTTCACTTTTTTTGCCGCGCTGGTCTGGGTCGGCTGGAGCGCCATGGTGTTTGGCTGGCCGGAACGGCTGGCGCGTCAGGCAGTGCGTCTGGAACCGGGCTTCGTCGGTCAGTTCAGCCTGCCACTCGCGGTTTTTGCGCTGGCGCTCACGCTGCTCTGGTTCTGGCTGATCGCCACCAGTCCACGTTCGCCGATGCGCGGCATCATGCACTGGATGGCCGGGCTGACGCTGTTCTGGGTGCTGCTTGCCGTATTGTGGATGCCGTGGATCGACTACGGCAAGAGTTACCGTCCGCTGTCCGCCGCTCTGGACAAGGCGCTTCCGCAACAGGCCAACTGCATCGCCAACGTCAATCTGCCGACCTCAATCCTGGCTTCGCTTGATTATTTCGATGGCATCCGCACCGTGCCACTGAAAAGCGAGACGGGGAAACGCTGCAACTGGCTGCTACTCCAGGGGGATGTGCGCAGCCCGAACCGGCTCGTCGCGGAAGGCTGGCAACACCACTGGGAAGGCAAACGCCCCGGCGATCGTCGTGCCAGCGAGAAATTCCACCTTTACCGGCGCAGCAGCAAGGCGAAGACCTCGGTGACACCCGACGAGATTGCTGTCGAGGAAGCCGAGGCCGTGGGGAAAGCCCTGCCGGATTGATTCCGGCTCAGCGTGGCGGCACGTAGCCCTGGACCGGATCGGCACCGCTGCCGAAGAAGTGTTTTTCGACCTGTTCGCTCAGGTATTTGCGATGCGCGGCGTCGGCCAGGTTGAGCCGGTTCTCGTTGATGATCATCGTCTGCAAACGCACCCACTGCTGCCAGGCTTCCTTCGAGACGTTTTCATGAATGCGCTTGCCCA
>CAYMYD010000301.1:0-2971 GCA_964394535.1 uncultured Propionivibrio sp.
CACTCACTTCAGTTTGCCAACCGAACGCACATAAGCCCCTTTGACCAGATTTTCTTTCATCAGCCGCGCCAATTCGTTTTGCGCCGCTTCCTGCGTGGCAAAGTCACCATAAATGACACCAAGGCGGTCTCGACCGCTCAGACTGGAACGGTAAACCCGAAGCTGGGCCGGGTCTAGTCCCTTGACACCGGTTTCAAGGAAATAGTCGACCGCGTTTTGCCGGTTGCCGTCGATTCTCAGCAACTGGATGAAATAGTGTGAATCCGGCGTGGCCTTCAACCATTCGTCGGTGGCGGCAAAGCGCCCGGCAAGACCGGACGGCGCTTCGGCGGGCGGAACGGGCAGCGCAGGCAGCGGTGCAACCGGGCTGGTTTCCGGCTTGGGCGCAGGCTCCGATGCCGCTGCCTGGGCAGGTGTCGGCGGGATAGCCGTCTGCGGCGCTGTCACTCCGCGTGGCAGGGACGAAGCAATGAAAAAGGCCAGCCCGGCAACAAAGGCAATACCGCCACCAATGGCCAGCCAGGTCCCGGAAGGAACCTTGCGCTCGTGCATCGGGTTGAACTGGGCATCACGAATCGCTGCGTCGACCTGGCGGGTATCGATCTGGTACCTGTTTTCCGAAAAGGCGGAAAGCAGGGCCTTGTCGGCCAGGATGTTGATGCGCCGGGTCAGCCCTTCGGAGGCCAGGCTGATGCGCTGAATGGCTTTCGGGGTGAATAGATCCGGCCCGCGATAGCCTGCGGCGCGGAGGCGGAACATCAGATAGGTGCCGATGTCGTTGCGGTGCAGCGGCTCCAGCGCAAAATTGTGGGTAATACGCTCCTTGAGCTGGCGCATGCCGGTTTCGGCCAAGCGTTCGTCGAGCTCCGGCTGACCGAAAAGTACGATATGCACGAGTTTGTGCCGGTTGGTCTCCAGATTCGACAGCAGGCGGATTTCTTCCAGCGTCTCGGGGGGCATGGCGTGCGCCTCGTCGATCATGATCACCACCTTGCGACCGGCGGCGTAAATATCGACCAGATGTTCCTGCAGGGTACGCACAATGGCGTGCATGCGACCTTCGGGCATTGACAGCTTCAGATCGTCGGCGATGGCATACAGGATTTCTTCGCGCGAGAGCGAGGGATTGGCAAGGTAAACGGTATCGACATCTTCCGGCAGCCGTTCGAGCAACATCCGGCAGAGCATGGTCTTGCCGCTGCCGACCTCGCCGCTGACCTTGACGATGCCTTCGTCGTGGGTGATGGCGTAGATCAGCGCTTCCAGCGTCGCCCCCCGGTTGGCGCCGGAAAAGAAAAACTCGGTATGCGGCGTAATGCGAAAAGGCGATTCGCGAAGTCCGAAATGTTCAAGATACATTACTGACGCTCCCGGGCCAGAGATTCCATCCGATTGTATAGCGTCGTACGGTTGATGCCCAGCAGCCGGGCTGCCCGGCTGACGTTGCCGTGTGCCAGACGCAACGCGGATTCAATATAGCTTCTCTCGGTTTCGGCCAGCAATTGGCTCAGACTGAACGGCTCCGGCCTCTGCAGGCGCTCCTGGGCGGCCACGATCAGCGCATCATCGGGCATCTCGTCGCCCGACAGGGACGGATGCGGCAACTCGCCGTTCTCGTCCTGCAGATCGAGTTCGGCTTCGAGCATCGGGCCATCGACCAACTGGCCGGGAAACTTGGCGGTCAAACGAATCACGATGTTGCGCAATTCGCGCACGTTGCCCGGGAAGCCGTAGCGTCGCCAGAGTGCCATCGCCTCGGCAGACAGGGTAAAGGACGGCTGTTGCAGCTGACTGGCATAGCGCTGACGGAAATGTTCGAGCAACAGCAATTTGTCGTCTTCCATGTCGCGCAGCGGCGGCACATAGACCGAAAACACCGACAGCCGGTGGTACAGGTCGGCCCGGAAGCGGCCATCGCGGATTTCCTTGCGCAGATCGCGGTTGGTCGCCGCAATGATCCGCGCCCGACTGACCCGTTTCTGCGTTTCACCGACGCGCTGATACTCGCCGTTTTCCAGCACGCGCAGCAGCTTGGCCTGCAGTTCGAGTGGCAGTTCGCCGATTTCATCGAGGAACAGCGTGCCATCGGCAGCGTCCTCAAAGTAACCGGCCTTGGCACCACTGGCCCCGGTAAAAGCGCCCTTGGCATAACCAAACAGCGTCGGCTCGACGAGGCCGGGTGAAATGGCCGCACAGTTCAGGGCGAAAAAGGGCTTGTCGCGGCGTTGCGAATCGTGATGCAGACAGGTGGAGGCGACGATTTCCTTGCCACTGCCGGATTCGCCCTCGATCAGGATCGGAAAGGGAGAATCGGCATACTGCTGCAATTGCAGGCGCAGTTTCTGGATCGCCGGACTGTTCCCCAGCAAGGGCGGGGCAGATGCCTGCTGGACATGCTGCACGTCCAGCGCGCGGTGGCTCAACGCATGGTGCAGGATGCGCAACAGGGTGTCCGGCGCGCAGGGCTTGGCGACGAAATCGGCCGCACCGAGCGTGCGGGCATGGCGGGCATTGTCGTCGTCACTTTGGCCGGAAAGCACGATGATGCGCGTTTCCGGCGATCTTTTCAGTAACTCGGAAATCAGCGCAAAGCCTTCGTCGGGGCGATGCGGATGCGGCGGCAGGCCGAGATCGACCAGCGCCAGTTCCGGCGTGCGGCGGAGTTGCCTGAGCAGTTGCAGGCAGTTGGCGCGCGAATGACTGGTGACGATCTCGAAGGCATGACCCAGCGCAAAGCTCAGGGTGTCGGCAATGAGCGGGTCGTCATCGACAATGAGCAGCAGGGGCTTTCCTGCCGGAAAGTTTTCGGATTGCTCGTTCATGTGGCGCATTGGAGAACCGGGAGAAGACCAAGGCATTATGCAGGCCGGGGGAGCAAGGTACAAGAAGAACCTCAGACAAGGGCTTCGCCTTGAAGGGTGCAATTGAAAGTGTTGGTTATTTTTCATGCTGCGTTTTTGTGCCAATAATT
>CAYMYD010000302.1:0-2924 GCA_964394535.1 uncultured Propionivibrio sp.
GCTACCCGCCCCTACAAAACCGCACTTCGTTGATACCTATGGTTTTTTCCCCTCTCCCGCAAGCGGGCGAGGGGAATAAATCAGCGTCTCCCTTGAGATCAATCCATGGGCGAATCTGCCATGGATGCCGGATTGCGGATTCAGGGAGCCACCCGGCCGTCGGGGTGCTCCGTGAGCCGCCCCAATCCCGGCAGAGGCATCAGGGGTGCCTCGCCATTCCACGTTGCTTGCACATTGCCGGGGCATGGTGCCTGCCTTGACGTTTACGCGTGAGCCGAAGCTGCCTGCGCCGAAGCGGCCCGTCCGGCGGCGAAGGCGCGGCGGTTCTTTTCGACGATTTCCTCCCCCTTTCTGGCGAAGCGTTTCAGAACGCATTGCTCCAGAATTTCCGCCGGGAAGGGCAGGTGGTCGGCAATCGCGCCGAGCATGACGGTGTTGCCCATGCGCCGTTCGCCGTGCGCTTCGGCGATGGCCGTGGCGTCAAAGGAAAAGACGCGCGTTCCAGCGGCGCGAACGGCGGCGATGGGGTCTTCCGGGTAATCGTAAAGGCCCAGATCGACCACCGGCGGCGAAAGGCGGCCGGTGTTCATCAGCGCCAGGCCGTCTGCCTTGAGCATATGCCGCCAGCGCATGCCTTCGGCGGCTTCAAAGGCGAGCAGGACATCGGCGCGGCCCGGCGTGATCTGCGGTGAAAGTACGCGTTTGCCGAAGCGCAGGTGTGAGGAAACGACGCCGCCCCGCTGCGCCATGCCGGCGACTTCGGTTTTCTTGACGTCGTGGCCGAGGGCGATGGCGGCTTCGGCGAGGATTTCAGTGGCCGTCATGACGCCCTGACCACCGGTGCCGACGACGAGGATATTGGTTATGTCAGACATTGAATTTCACTCCTTGGCGCTTTTTTTGCTCATGGGCGGCATGATCTTGATCGGCATCTTCGGCGCGCTGACGTGCACGATGGCTTCCGGCGCGCAGGGTTGCAGGCACAGCGCACAGCCGGTACAGGCGACGCTCTCGATGCGCACGAAGGCGCGTGCCACTTCCTTGCCGTTGGGCTTCTTCACGGTATCGCGGCGGGTCACGTGGATGGCCGGACAGCCGATCTCGACGCAGTTGCCACAGCCGGTGCATTTGTCCTCGATGACTTCAAAGGGGGCGTGGTTGTGGTAGTCGTTGATCAGTACGCAAGGCTGGTTGGTGATGATCACCGAGAGTTCGGGAATCTTCGTTTCTTCGCGCAGGGTCTTGAAGAGGACGGGCAGGGCGTAGGGGTCGACCACATGTACCCGTTCTTCCTTGACGCCAAGTGCCTTGACCAGTTGGGCAAAGTCGATGCGCGGGGCTTCCTCGCCGTGGATGTCGTAACCGTTGGCCGGGTTGTTCTGCCCGCCGGTCATGCCGACGGCGCGGTTGTCCAGGAGCAGCACGGTTACGTTGCCGCGGTTGTAGGCGATGTTCAGGAGGCCCTGCATGCCCATGTGCATGAAGGTCGAATCGCCGATCACGGCGACGATCTTTTTGTCCTTCTCCGCTTCGGCGCGGCCCTTGTCGAGACCATGCGCCATGCCCATCGATGCGCCCATCGAGATGCAGGCGTCAAGCGCGTTCCACGGATGGCCGGCCCCCAGCGTGTAGCAGCCGATGTCGCCGGAAATGGTGATGTTGCGCAGTTGCGAGAGGGTGTAATAGACGCCAAGGTGCGGGCAGGCCACGCACATCGTCGGCGGGCGCGGGAAAACGGGCATCGGTGTGATGTTGGCTTCTTCCGGCAGCGCTTCACCGAGCAGGCGGGCAATGGCCGGTTTGAGCACATTCGGTGCCAGTTCGCCCTTGCGCGGCAGGATGTCCTTGCCAGTCACGGCGATGCCTTGCGCCTTGACTTCGGTCTCGATCAGCGGTTCGACTTCCTCGACAACGACCAGTTGCTCACACTGTCCGGCGAACTCGCGGATCAGGTTGAAGGGCAGCGGGTGGGAGAAGCCCAGTTTCAAAACCGGGGCCTCGGGGAAGCTTTCGCGCACGTGCATGTAGGCCGGGCCGGAGGTGATGAAGCCGATGCGCCGGTCGCTGCCGGCCTCAATGAGGTTGAGCTTTGAGGCTTCGGATTCCTGACGCAACTGGAGGTCGCGCTCGAACATCTGCGGCAGGCGCTGTCCGGCGGCGGCCGGGGTCATGACCCAGCGCGAGGCGTCCTTGGCGAAGCCGCAGGCGGTGTTTTCCTGGCGTTCGCCGACGGTCACCAGCGCCTTGACGTGGCAGACGCGGGTCGTCATGCGCAGGAGCACCGGCACCTGAAAGCGTTCGGAGAGGGCGAAGGCGGCCAGCGCGAAATCGTAGGCTTCCTGCGAATCGGCGGGTTCGAGGACCGGCACATGGGCAAAACGCCCCCAGTAACGCGAATCCTGCTCGTTCTGTGAGGAGGACAGGCCGACGTCGTCGGCGACGGCAATCACCAGACCGCCTACCACGCCGGTCAGCGTCATGGTCATCAGGGCGTCGGAGGCGACATTGAGGCCGACGTGTTTCATCGCGCAGAAGGCGCGCGATCCGGCCATTGAAGCGCCAAAGGCCACTTCCAGCGACACCTTTTCATTGACCGACCATTCGGCGTAGAGGTCGGGGTAGGTCGAAATTACTTCGAGCATTTCGGTGGCCGGGGTACCCGGATAGGCTGCGGCGACACGGACACCGGCCTCCCAGACGGCCCGCGCGACCGCATCGTTGCCCGACATCAGCAAGCGGCTCTGCGCTGCTGCTGGCTGGATAGGCTTCCAGACTGCTGTTGCCATTACGTCTCCTTGACGGAACAGATAGAAAATATTGAAAACGGGCGAAAGAAGCGCGCCACGAAAACGCGCGAGTATACCGCAGGCGGCGGGGAGCAATCCGTTTTCAGTACAATAGCGGGCTGGGTGAACCCGGTCAGT
>CAYMYD010000303.1:0-2922 GCA_964394535.1 uncultured Propionivibrio sp.
AAACCTATGAGGCGCTGCTGAATTCGCTGATTCTGGCCGGTGGCGTGACGATCACCGGCACCTTCGTCGGCACCTTCTTTGCCTGGCTGGTGACGCGCACCGATCTGCCGTTCAAGAAAACCATGAAGCTCCTGTTCCTGGTGCCCTTCATGCTGCCCGCCTTCATCGGCGCACTCGCCTGGAAGATGCTGCTCTCGCCGCGTGCTGGCTACATCAACCGCTTTTTCATGGACACCCTGGGTTTTGACAGCCCGATCTTCAATATCTACACCTACGCCGGGATCATCCTGGTCGAGACGATGTACCTCTTCCCCTTCGTTTTCATCCAGGTCTCCGGCGCGCTGGAACGCATGGATCCGACGCTGGAAGAATCGGCGCGGATTTCCGGAGCCGATCTCTTCACCATCACGCGCAAGATCACCATCCCGCTGGTCTTGCCGTCGATCCTCTCCGGGGCGCTGCTGATCATGCTTTACTCGATGGCACACTTCGGTACGGTGGCCGTGCTTGGTGTCGAAACCGGTATCTACAACATCCCGACGCTGATCTACGAAAAGATCCACCAGAGCGCCGGCAGTTTTGAATCGATCCGCACGGCGACAGTGCTGGCCACGGTGCTGGTGATCACGGCGGCGATTATCCTCTGGCTGCAGAACCGGGTACTGGCCAAGGGCAAGTACCAGATCATCGCCGGCAAGAGTTTCCGCCCGACCGAACTCAAGCTGCGCGGCCTGCGCATCCCGATGCTGATCCTGTGCATCGCCTATATCGGCTTCACCATCGTGTTGCCCACGGTGACGATTTTCCTGGTCGGCGGCCTGAAGACCTATGGCCTGCCCTTCACCCTGGAAAACCTGACCTGGGATAACTACGACCACATCCTGTTCGGCTGGGATCTGACCCGGGGTTCGATCTGGAACAGTATCAGCCTGGGCCTCGCCGCAGCGCTGATCACCATGTTCGCTGGAGTGATCATTTCCTACGTCATCGTCAAGATGAAGGTGCGTGGCAAGGGCTTCCTGGAATTCCTCGGCATGCTGCCTTTCTCGGTGCCCGGTTCGGTCATCGCGCTGGGGGTGATCCTCGCCTGGAGTGGCAAGTTCGGCATCAATTTCTACAACACCGTATGGATCATCCTGATCGCCTACATCGCCCGTTACATGGCCTTCTCGCTCAAGGCCAACTCGGCGGCGCTGGAGCAGGTGCATGACTCGCTGGTCGAAGCCGCCCGCGCTTCCGGCGCGAGCATGGCGCAGGCCCTGCGCGACATCGTCGTGCCGCTGGTGCGTCCGGGCATGGTCGCCGCGTTCTTCCTGATCTTCCTGCCGGCGTTGCGCGAGCTGACCGTGTCCGTGCTGCTCTACGGCCCGACCACGCGTACCATCGGTGTGGCCATCTACACGCTCAACGAGGACGGTGAAACGGTCTATTCGGCCGCACTCGCCGCGGTGGCGCTGATCATCATTGTGCTGGGCGAAGTGCTGGTCAAGCGCCTCGTCACCGGCAAGAACAAAGCTTAGGGAGCCAGCATGTCCTATATCGAACTCAATCAGGTCAGCAAGCATTTTGGCAGCGTGATTGCCGTGGATCGCATGAATCTCCAGATTGCCCAGGGCGAGTGCATGGCCATGCTCGGGCCGTCCGGTTGCGGCAAGACGACCACCTTGCGCATGGTGGCGGGCTTCGAGGACCTCGACGATGGCGAGATTCGCGTCGGCGAGCGCATCATTTCCTCCAAGGCCAAGAACTATTACCTGCCGCCGGAACAGCGCAATTTTGGCATGGTGTTCCAGGCGTTCGCCGTCTGGCCGCACCTTTCGGTTTACGAGAATGTGGCCTTCCCGCTGCGTATCCGTAATCTGTCCAAAGCAGAAATCCACGCACGTACCGAAGAGGCGCTGAAAAACACCAATCTCCACACGGTGGCCAAAGGCAGCCCGGATGATCTTTCCGGCGGCGGAAAACAGCGCGTCGCTCTGGCGCGGGCGCTGGCGATTCGTCCGGACGTGATGCTGCTCGATGAGCCGCTCTCCAGCCTCGATCCGCATTTCCGCGAAGAAATGCGTTTCGAGATCAAGGATTTGCAGCGTCGTTTCGGCTTCTCCATCCTTTACGTCACGCACGACCAGTCGGAAGCCATGGCGCTTTCCGACCGCATTCTGGTAATGAAAGCCGGGGTGGTGCAGCAGATCGGCACGCCGCTGGAGGTCTACAGCAACCCGGCCAACCGCTTTGTCTTTGAATTCATCGGCCTGTCTTGCTTCATCCCGGCGGATTTGAGCGCCACGGGCTTTAGTCTGGGTGGTGTTGCTTACCCCTGGCCGGACGGTGCCGTTGCCCCGGCAGAACTCATTGCTGCCGGGAAAGGCATTCTGGCGGCGCGCCCCTCGGAAATCGACTTCGTCAGCGAAGGCGGTGTGCGCGGCATTGTCGAGCGCAAGGTTTACCTCGGTGAAACCATTGACTACCGGGTGCGCGTTGCCGATACGGAGGTACGTATCCAGAAAACCCGTCGCAGCATCGGCCCCTCGGTGGGTGATAACTGCGGACTCAGTTTTGCCCGGTCGCACTGGTATCCTGTGGATTGAACGGGAAGCGCACGGCTTTCCATAGACCTGTAGGTACGATTAGCGTAGCGTAATCGTACGTATGAAGAGGTTTCTTCAGAGATTCACGTTCGTACGATTACGCTGACGCTAATCGTACCTACGGCTTATCGACCAGACCGGAGGGTTCCTCCGATTGCACAGGCATACTTCACGTTAAAAGGCGAATTGTGGAATCCCGTAGGACGAGGAAAAAAACTCATCGCCAGCGCTGTTTTGGTGTGTTGACGGTCTGTTTGTTTGTTCTTTCGGCTTCCTGCACTTGGGCGAGCGAAGTCGTCCTGGTGGCTTCGTCGTTTCCCAAGGCGCTGCTCTC
>CAYMYD010000304.1:0-2917 GCA_964394535.1 uncultured Propionivibrio sp.
GGCTGCGCATCGACTACCACCGCACAACTCATACCAGCGCCGCAGACGCCGGTATGCGCGGCATCCGAAACAGCCATGGTGTTTTGGCGACCGGAGTGGCGGCCCGACCAAAAGGATATTCTTGCCAGAGAGGCAGCGGCAACCGATGGATTTCGCCGGTTCTTCGAAACGTCAGGTTGTTTCAATACGGTGTCGCTTGAGCGGCTACCACCAACCACGAGTGCGGTGGTCGAAGCCACCGCCATCAAAGCTACTGAGCAAAATGAAAAGGTAGTCGTCATATCCGTCAAGGAATTGGGGCCGACTGTCAAGATCGGCGCGTCCTTGGCGCTGGTCGAGGGCGGCACCGAAGTTGTTCTGGAGATTTCGGAATTCAAACCACAGAAGACAACTCCACGCACATTCACTGTCCAATGGCGAAGTGGCGGGCCAGGCGTAGTCAAAGGCGTTGCTTCCCTCCCACAAGACTTTCAAGCGGCCCTTGCAGCCGGATTTCAACCGCAGTGACGCCTAACACCTCGCTCAAGCCGAGCGTTTTCATCGCTCGCTTGCGTGCATTCTGACGGTTGTTCCAATATGACTTCCGCCCGGCCCCTTTTTTCCGGTTTGATCGTCCCCACGCTCCTGCGTGGTAGCAACCAAATTTTCAATCCTTGTGCCCTCAAAGCTTGATGCTTTGTATTCATTCGAATACAATCCAATCATGTTCTCGATCAAGCGCACCGACGAATTCAATTCCTGGCTTTTTAGCCTGAAGGATAGTTTGACCCATCGTCGTTTGCTAGCTCGCTTGCGCAAGGCGACTCAAGGCAATCTGGGTGATGTCAAAGCTGTCGGCGGAGGCGTCTTCGAAATGCGCGAACATTTCGGGCCGGGCTGGCGGATGTACTACATCCAACGCGGCTCGGTGTTGATCGTCATGCTGGGTGGCGGAGACAAATCATCGCAATCTGCCGATATTGACAAGGCTATCAAGTTGGCCGCTACCGTGGAGGACTGAACCATGCCCAAGAAGATCAAGGTTTCCGATCTGCCTGATTTCGACTTTTCCGAGCATCTTGACAGTGAACAGGCCATTGCCGAGTACCTGACGGTGATTCTTGAAGAGAACGATTCCGCCTTGCTTGCGGCCGCTCTGGGCGATATTGCCCGCGCCCGGGGTATGACACAACTGGCAAAAGATGCCGGAATGGGGCGGGAAAGTCTCTACAAGGCGTTGCGCCCCGACGCCCAACCACGATTCGAGACAATTGCCCGGGTATGCGCAGCACTAGGGGTCAAACTGGTGGCTCAGGCGGTTCATGCGTAACGCCTCTGCTCCCGAAGTCGCTGCTAATCGCTCGTTGGGGTAAAAACCAGGATCAATGTTTTTCTCGTCCCCAAGCTCAGACTGATTGAAACCATCTTTCCGCCCGGCACCCTTTCTCTGGTTGCCGGGCGGTTTTGCCTCAGTCGTTCATGCTGGCGGCGGTCAATGCGGTCATGTTGACGATCCGGCGAACCGTTGCCGTGGTGGTCATGACGTGCACCGGACGGGCTGCGCCGAGCAGGATCGGGCCGATGGTGATGCCGTCGCCGCTGATCACCTTGAGCAGGCTGTAGGCGATATTGGCGGCGTCCAGATTGGGCATCACCAGAATGTTGGCCTCGCCCTTCAAGGGTGAATCGCTGACAAACCCCCGGCGGATTTCCTCGGAGAGGGCGCAATCGCCGTGCATTTCGCCGTCGGCTTCGAGTTCCGGCGCCATTTTGTGCAGGATCGCCGTCGCTTCGGCCATCTTCTGCGCCGAGGCGGAGTTGGAGGCACCGAAGTTCGATGAGGACAAAAGGGCCACTTTCGGTTCAATCCCGAAGTGGCGAACCGTTTCTGCCGCCATCATGGCGATTTCCGCCAGTTGTTCCGCCGTCGGGTTTTCATTGACGTGGGTGTCGCAGATGAACAGGGCGCGCCCGGAGGTGATGATGTGGTTCATCGCCGCCAGAGTGCTGCGCCCCGGCGCGTTGCCGATGACGTCCTCGATCTGTTGCAGGTGATGGCCGAAACGGCCCGTCGCGCCGCAGATCATGCCTTCGGCGTAGCCCTGGCGAATCATCATCGCGCCGATCAGGGTGTTGTGCTTGCGCAGGCGGGTCTTGGCCACGTCGGTCGTCACGCCCTTGCGCCGCATGAGCTGATGATAGGCGGTCCAGCATTCGTAGTAGCGTTCGTCGCTGTTCGGGTCGACGATCTGGATGTCACGGCCAACTTGCAGTTTGGAGCCGATCTTTTCCAGCCGCGTGGTGATGACGTCCGGACGTCCGATCAGGATCGGGGTGGTCAGCTTTTCGTCGATGATGATCTGGGCGGCACGCAATACCCGTTCGTCTTCGCCGTCGGGGTAGACGATGCGCGAGGGCTTGCCGCTCCGGGCGGCGTAGAACACCGAGCGCATGGCAACGCCGGTACGATAGACGAAGCCCTGCAGTTTTTCCCGGTAGGCGGCCATGTCGGCAATCGGCCGACTGGCGACGCCGGAGTCCATGGCGGCCTGCGCGACGGCCGGAGCGATGACCATGATCAGGCGCGGATCGAAGGGTTTGGGGATCAGGTATTCCGGGCCGAAGGCCAGATCCTGTCCGGGGTAGGCCTTGGCGACTTCGCTGGTGACGGCTTCATGCGCCATGGCGGCGATGGCACGCACGCAGGCGAGTTTCATTTCTTCGGTGATGCGCGTGGCGCCGACGTCCAGCGCGCCCCGGAAGATGAAGGGGAAGCAGAGAACGTTGTTGACCTGGTTCGGGTAGTCGGAGCGTCCGGTGGCCATGATGACGTCGGGACGCGCCTCACGCGCGAGTTCGGGCATGATTTCCGGCGTCGGGTTGGACAGCGCGAAGACGATCGGTTGCCGCGCCATTTTGGCGACCATTTCGGGCTTCA
>CAYMYD010000305.1:0-2909 GCA_964394535.1 uncultured Propionivibrio sp.
CGGAAACCGCCGAGCGGGAGGTGCGTTCGATTGCTTACCAGATGACGGCGGCGCGGTTCCCGGCACATCGTGATCTGGCCGGTTTCGACTTTGCCGAGGCCGAGGTGGATGAGGCGCTGGTGCACCGCTTGCACACGACGCAGTTTCTGGAGGCGGCACAGAATGTGGTGTTCATCGGTGGTCCCGGCACCGGCAAGACGCACCTAGCGACCGCCATCGGTATCGAGGCAATCCAGCGCCATGGTCGACGGGTGCGCTTCTTCTCGACAGTGGAACTGGTTAATGCACTGGAGCAGGAAAAGGCGCAGGGGAAACCCGGGCACATGGCGTATCGGCTGATGTATGTCGATCTGGTGATTCTCGATGAGTTGGGTTATCTGCCTTTCAGTCAGGCCGGTGGCGCCTTGCTCTTCCATCTGCTGTCGAAGCTCTATGAGCGCACCAGCGTGATCATCACGACCAATCTATCCTTCACCGAATGGGGCAGTGTCTTCGGTGACGCCAAGATGACCACCGCCTTGCTTGACCGCCTGACGCATCATTGCCATATCGTCGAAACCGGCAATCGGTCCTGGCGTTTCAGAAACAGCGAGGCCCGGCTAGCGCCGGGCCAAAAACCCCGTTCAAAACCAAAAGGAGAAAAACCACCCGAAACCGAAGACTTATCCACAACTGCGTAGCTATACTACGCGCATATTTGACGGGTCGGTTTTAGATGAAAACCCTGGGTCAAAATTCGGTGGAAATCAACAGGGCGTAGTAATCACGAACCGAAACCAGCCTGGATTCCAGCGCCCGATCCAGCGCCGATTTCTGTAAGTCCAGGCTTTCTTTCCAGACCTTGAATTCGGCTTCGGCCTGCGCCTTGATGAGCGTTAAGCGGGCGCTGCTGTTGTCTTTGCCGCCATTGTCCGTCCCGGGTTTTTGGCACTGACCGTTCTGCCAGACCCCGCCTGAAGCGATACAGGCCATGCGCCGCATGTCGTCCGTGGGCTTGCCGCCCGGGGTGTTTTCTGCGGGGCGCTGCGGGGACGTCAGCTGCTCAAGGCGCTGTTTTGCTCCGGCCAGTTCCAATTCCCACTGGGCGAGATTCTTCCTGAGCGTCGCCATCGCGCCCGCATTGAACTTGACGTCAAAGGGCATGAAGGGCACCGGAGCGCGTCCGCTGTCGACCTTCTGGCGGGTACTATCGACCAGCGCCTGAATCCGCGCCACTTCATCCCGCGCCTGTTTGATCTCGGTGCCGTTGAAGACGAGATTGCCGATTCCGCCCAGACCGACCCACAGCGCCTTGAGTGTCCCCGCCTCGTTGGCCGCTTCGCGCATGGCGTTGGTGATATGGGTGAGTTCCGGCAGGAAATCACGTGCCAGCGCAATGCCCAGCGAGGAACTGGAGGCCTTGAGCGCGGTGAGATTGTCGTTGAAGGCTTCCGCCGAACGCGCTGTTTCGACGCTGAGCTTGAGGCCCAGCCGTTCGGCCTCGGTCGTCAGTTGCGTGATGCCCGCCGCGCCCTGGTTCAGAAACGGGATCATCTCCATCCCGCTTTTGCCAAAGAGCTTCACCGCCAGCGCTGTTTTGACCGCTCCATCGTCCAGAGCAGAAAAAACGTCGGCGATTTGCAGCAACACCGCTTCACTGGTGCGCATCTGGCCGTCAGCCGTATTGACGGCAATACCCAGCGCGGCAAAAAGCTGTGCGCCGTCGCCTACCCCGCTGTTGGCCTCACTGAGATTTTGCGACAGGGTTTTGATCCCTTGTTGCAAGGTCTCCAGGCTGACATCCGAGAGTTGCGCTGCAAAGCGCAAGGTCGATAGGGATTCAACCGAGATGCCGATCTTCTGCGAAAGTTTATTGATCTCATCAGCAGCGTCGATGGCGTTTTTGATCAGGGCCGTGAACCCGGCAACCGACAGGGAGGCCCCCAGTCCAGCCAGCAGCACTTTGACCCGGTTCGACTCGTCGCCAAGCCGGGCGAGCCGGGTGCGAATCGAATCAAAGGCCGAGCGGGTCTGATCGACGGCGGTGATCAGCAGTTGGGCGCGTTGGGTGTTCATCCGGAAGTCTTGAAATGGTCAAGTGTTTTCTATAAGCTGACCAGACTGGTTAGAATTTTCTGGAAAGGAGGAAATGATGCAAACATGGCAGATGCAGGACGCCAAGGCGCGCCTCTCGGAAGTGCTCCGCCGTGCGGAACGTGACGGCCCGCAGGACATTACTCTGCATGGGCGGTCGGTCGCGGTCATGCTTTCACGGGAAACCTTCGACCGTCTGACTGGCGCTGATGAGACCCTGGTTGATTTCATGCGCCGCTCTCCTTTGTACGGCAACGAAGAAGTCGTTCTGGAGCGTGACGTCAGTCTGACACGCAGTGTGCCCTTGTGAATTACCTCGTTGATACCAATGTGCTTTCCGAACTGCGCCGTAAAACGCCCGATCCCGGTGTCGTGGCCTGGTTTGAGGAACAACCGGCGCGGCGACTCTATCTGAGTGTCCTGACCCTGGGCGAAATCCGCAAAGGCATCGACGTCTTGCCGGACGGGGATAAACGGGTCTCCTTGCAGAACTGGCTGGAGAACGATCTGCCGCGCTTTTTTCTGGGAAGAGTGTTGATGATCGATACGCCGGTGGTCGACTGCTGGGGGCGCTTGCTCGCTCGGCTTGGGCGTCCCGTACCAGCCATCGACAGCCTGATTGCCGCAACCGCCCTGCATCACGGCTTGACGCTGGTGACGCGCAATACGCGGGATTTTGATTTTCCGGGCCTCTCGCTCATCAATCCCTGGGGACAATAAAACACCGCCTTATTTTCAGATACGGTTCAGTTCTTTTTCGATAGCGCGGGCCAGATTCGGTAACTGGCCGCGCACCGCGCCCTCGAAGTCGAAGCGGCGTTTGAGGGTGACTTTGG
>CAYMYD010000306.1:0-2891 GCA_964394535.1 uncultured Propionivibrio sp.
TTAAAGACCTTCTTCAAGATCATCCTGCCAGCGATGAAGGCCTCGATCATCTCCGCCGCCATCCTGATGTGGGCGACGACCATCTCCGAACTCGCCGCCACCATCGTCGTTTACACTGGCGGTCTGGAGACCATGCCGATCGCCATTTTCCGGCAGGTCGACGGGGGGCGTCTGGGGATGGCCTCGGCCTACGGGGCGGTACTGGTCAGCGTCATCCTGATACCGATCATCACCGCCATCAAGGTTTTCCGCGTCCGGCTTTTTTCCAACCAGTAATTTCATTTCAGAAAGGCACCCATGAAACTCAAGACCTGGCAGGCCCTGACCGCTGCTGCTGCCCTGTTCGGCGCAGCGACACTGGCGCAAGCGCAAACCGTCGTGCTTTACTCGTCGAACAACACCGAAACCATCGAAACCGCCCTCAATGTGGTCAAGAAAAAACTGCCCACGCTCAAGGTGCAGCAGGTCACCGGCGGCACGGGCGCGCTGATGAAGCGGATCCAGGCCGAAGCGAAGAATCCGCAGGGCGACATCTTCTGGAGCGGCGGCTTTGGCACGCTCGGTGCCTACAAGGAACTGCTCGAACCCTACAAAGCGCCTGATCTCTCCGCCATTCCGGCCGAATTCCATGGCCCGAACAACCTCTGGGTCGGCACCAACGTGCATCTCATGGTGCTCATGGTCAATGAAAAGCAGTTGAAAGGCATGGCCGCGCCGAAAACCTGGTCTGACCTGATGAAGCCCGAATGGAAAGGCAAATTCGCCATCACCGATCCGAGCAAGAGTGCCACGGCCTACATGCTGGTCTATGGCCTCTTGAAGCAGTTTGGCCGTGAAGGACTGGAAAAAATTGCCGCCAATGCCGTGATCACGTCTTCCTCGGGCGCAACCTACAAGGGAACGGCGACGGGCGAGTATCCGGTGGGTCTGACCATTGAATACGCCGCGCAGGAATACGTTGCCGGAGGCCAGAAGGAAATCCGCCTGGTTTATCCGAGTGAAGGCAGCTACCTGGCCCCCGAAGGCATGTTCATCTTCAAGGGTGCCAAGAATGCCGAGGCCGCCAAAGCCTTTTACAACGTGCTGATGAGCAAGGAAACGCAGGAAGAACTCCTGGTCAAAACCTTCCGCCGCCCGACGCGCACCGATGTTCAGGTCTCGAAACTCACCACGCTGCCCGACCTCAAGAGCATCAAGATCTTCCCGCTCGACCAGAGCGCTGCCTCCGCTGAATACGAGCAACTCGTCAGCCTGTGGAATCTGGCGGTCAGCAAGGCTCGCTGACCAGGAGAATCAGGCCGGGAGCGGTTTTTCCGGCCTGATTTTCAACCTGAACACCACAAAGCGGGTCAGGGCTGTTTTTCAGTCTGGTTTTCGAGTCCGTTTCTGCTGACCCCCAGGTCACGGAGCAAACCGTTGGATACGGAATAAATCCAGCCGTGTAAAAACAAGGGATGCCCCTGGCTCCAGGCGCGGCGGACGATGGTGTTCAACGCCAGATTACGTACTTGCAGGCGAACGTTAAGCTCGCACATTTCATCCAGACCGGGGGTGCCGTTTCGTTCCATGAGGTCTTTGACGTTTTCCAGCCAATGATCCAGCAGCCCGGAGGTCTGGTTTTCAAGGACGGCCTCAATGCCACCGCAGTTGTAATGGCCACAGACAATAATGTGCTTCACGCGCAGGAAATCAATGGCGTACTGCAAAACACACATGAGATTGATGTCTGTGTTGATGACCTGGTTGGAAATGTTACGGTGGACAAAAACCTCTCCCGGCATGACTCCGACAAGCTGATCAGCAGGTACTCGACTGTCAGAACAGCCAATCCATAAAAACTTGGGTTTGTGTTGATTTTCGAGTTTACGGAAAAACCCCGGCATGTCTTTTTCCACATCCTCGGCCCAGGCTTTATTGTTGGCCAGCAACTGTTCAATATCTTTCATGGTCATCCAGTTCCGGTTTGAAATCCGTCTTCAGGGGATAAGGAGCCCGAAGCTCGGCTTGATCAACAGGGATTCCCTGCGCTCAAGGCCGGGTTTGGGCAAGGTTCTTTGTTCCATTTTTTGCATGACACAACGACTTTCATTCAGTCCCTTGCAGATATTTGCATGCCCGCAAACCTGCGCATAAACCCGTGGCGAAACAGGCAGTCAGCAGATAACCGCCGGTCGGTGCTTCCCAATCGAGCATCTCTCCGGCAACGAAGACGCCGGGCAAGGCGGTCAGCATCAGGTTTTCATCCAGACTGCTGAAGCATACCCCGCCTGCGCTGCTGATGGCTTCGGCTACCGGGCGGGTGGCATTGACCTTTACCGGGAGTGCCTTGATCGTGCTGGCCAGGGTGGCGGCATCGGCAAGCTGTGTTTTGTTCAGGACTTCGTGCAGCAGGGCCAGTTTCACGCCCTTCAGGCCAAGGCGGCTTTGCAGATGGGCGGGGAGAGAACGCGATCCTCTGGGATGGCTGACTTCGGCCAGTACCCGTGTCGCATCGTGGTCGGGCAGCAGGTCGAGTTGGAAGGTGGCGCTGCCATAAGTGTTGATCGTTTCGCGCAGGCGCCGAGAAAATCTGTAAATCAGGCTGCCTTCCACGCCATGCCTGCTGATAACGAGTTCGCCCTGAAAACGCTCCGTGCATCCCTGCGTGTCGGTAAAGGAAAGCGCCACCGCTTTGAGCGGTGTCCCGGCATATTTTTCGCGCAGATAGTCACTCCACGCAACGTCAAAGCCGCAATTGGCGCTTTGGAAATCGGCAATTTCCACGCCCCGTGCGCGCAGCCACGGCACCCAGGCAGCATCCGAACCGAGTTGCGGCCAGCTTGCGCCGCCCAGCGCCAGGATCGTCGCGCTCGGCCGGATCGCCACCTCGCCTTCCGGATTGACCAGACGCA
>CAYMYD010000307.1:0-2888 GCA_964394535.1 uncultured Propionivibrio sp.
GCATCGCAGTTTCGAACTGGCCGATAACGGCATGATCTTCGTCCCGCAGACCGACCTGGCGATTCTCAACTACATCTGCAACCACATCATCCAGAGCGGCAAGGTCAACGAAGATTTCGTCAAGAACAAGGTCAATTTCAGGATCGGCGAAACCGACATCGGCTACGGTCTGCGCCCCGGTCACGCGCTGGAAAAGGACGCCAAGTTCAACGGTTATCCCGGTGCCGACGGCAAGCCGAAGAACAACCCGAACGATTCCCGTCCGTACACCTTTGAGGAATTCAAGAAGTTCGTCAGCGAATACACGCTGGAAAAAGTCGCCAAACTCTCCGGTGTCCCGGCAGATCGCCTGAAACGCATGGCCGAACTTTATGCCGACCCGAAGAAGAAGGTGGTCAGTTACTGGACCATGGGCTTCAACCAGCATTCACGTGGCACCTGGGTCAACAACATGATCTACAACGTGCATTTGCTGGTCGGCAAGATTTCCGAACCGGGTAACGGCCCCTTCTCGCTGACCGGCCAGCCTTCGGCCTGTGGGACGGCGCGTGAAGTCGGCACCTTTGCCCACCGCCTGCCTGCCGACATGGTGGTGACTAATCCCGAACACCGCAAGATTTCCGAACAGATCTGGCAATTGCCCGAAGGCACGATCAATCCGCAGATCGGCCTGCACGCCGTGGCGCAAAGCCGGATGCTGAAAGACGGCAAGCTGAAATGCCTGTGGACCAGCACGACGAACAACATGCAGGCCGGGCCGAACATCAACGAAGAAATCTGGCCGGGCTGGCGCAACCCGGCAACCTTCATCGTCGTCTCCGACGTGTATCCGACGGTCTCGGCACTGGCCGCCGACCTGATTCTGCCCTGTGCGATGTGGGCCGAAAAGGAAGGTGCTTACGGCAACGCCGAACGGCGTACCCAGTTCTGGCGGCAGCAGGTCAAGGCACCGGGCGAGTCGCGTTCCGACCTCTGGCAGTACATGGAGTTTGCCAAGCGCTTCAAGGTCGAGGAAGTCTGGCCGGCCGAACTCATCGCCAAAAAACCGGAATACAAAGGCAAGACCCTGTACGAGATTCTCTTTGCCAACGGCGTGATCAACAAGTTCCCCAAGAGTGATCTGGTCAAGGACAATGGTCATGCGATCAAGGATTACACCAACGACGAATCCGAGCACTTCGGCTATTACGTACATAAAGGCCTGTTCGAGGAGTACGCCCAGTTCGGTCGTGGCCATGCACATGACCTTGCGCCCTTCGAGGTGTATCACAAGGCGCGCGGCCTGCGCTGGCCGGTGGTCGACGGCAAGGAAACCTTATGGCGCTTCCGTGAAGGCTACGATCCCTATGTGAAGGCGGGTGAGGGGGTCAAGTTCTACGGTCACAAGGATGGTCGGGCGATCATCTTCGCCCTGCCTTACCAGCAGCCTGCCGAAATGCCGGACAAGGAATACGATCTCTGGCTGTGTACCGGACGCGTGCTTGAACACTGGCATACCGGTTCGATGACGCGCCGCGTGGCAGAACTGCACAAGGCGGTGCCGGAAGCGCAGGTCTTCATGCACCCGGATGACGCCAAAAAACGCGGAATGCAGCGTGGGATGCAGGTCAAGGTGAAGTCGCGGCGCGGCGAAATTCTGGCGCGCATCGAAACCAAGGGTCGCAACAAGCCACCGGTGGGTCTCGTCTATGTGCCTTTCTTTGATGAGTCGCGCCTGGTCAACAAGCTGGTTCTGGACGCGACCTGCCCGCTTTCAAAAGAGACGGATTACAAGAAGTGCGCGGTTAAGGTGGTGAAGGCCTGATGAAAAAATCGCGTCCAGCCGAAAAAGCCGGTGCTGCCGAATCTCCGTCATCGCTGGCGCGGCGCAAGTTTGTGAACAGCATCGCCGCTGCTGCTGGCGGCGGCTGTCTGCTGGCGCTGGGGGCGACGCTTGTGTCGCGGGAAGCCCGTGCGCTTCCGGCGCAGGCCATCCGGCCACCGGGGGCGCTGCCGGAAAAAGATTTTCTCGCCGCCTGTGTGCGCTGCGGCCTGTGCGTGCGTGATTGCCCTTATCACACGCTGAAACTTGCCGATCTGGGCGATCCGGTGGCGACCGGTACGCCGTATTTCACGGCCCGCGAGATTCCCTGCGAAATGTGCGAGGATATCCCCTGCGTCAAGGTTTGCCCGACCGGTGCGCTGGATCGTTCGCTGACCGACATCACCCAGGCGCGCATGGGCCTTGCCGTGCTCATCGATCAGGAAAGCTGCCTCAACTACTTGGGGCTGCGCTGCGACGTCTGCTACCGGGTCTGCCCGGTCATCGACAAGGCGATCACCATCGAAACGCGGCATAATCCGCGCTCCGACCGCCACGCCTTCCTGATTCCCACCGTCCATTCTGAAGCCTGTACCGGCTGCGGCATGTGCGAGAAATCCTGTGTGCTGCCGATTCCGGCGATCAAGGTCTTGCCGCGTCCGCTGGCGCAGGGCGAGCTTTCGGCGCACTACCGCAAGGGCTGGGAAGAAAAGGCACGTCATGGCGAATCGCTGATTGGCGAACAGGTCAGGATGCCGGTGCGTGGCTTTGAAGGTACCACTGCCGGACGGCAGGCAACCGAAACCGTTATTGTTCCCCATGGTCCGGATCGTCCGTTGCCCACCGCTCCTGCTCCGGCCCCTGCGCCGGTCGGCAGCAAGGCGGTGAAGGGGATTAATTCCAATTGGAAGCCGTAACCATGGCCGACACTGCTCATTCCTCCGCTGCGCCACAACGCTCCTTCTGGCAGCGCCAGCGCTGGCTGTTGCTGCGTCGATTCAGCCAGTTGTCGATTCTGCTGCTCTTCCTGGTCGGGCCGTGGTATGGGGTCTGGATCATGAAAGGCAACCTGTCGGCCTCGCTGATT
>CAYMYD010000308.1:0-2883 GCA_964394535.1 uncultured Propionivibrio sp.
CTGTTCATGCCGCTGATCATCATCGTCGGCCTGCGCATGGGCATCTTCACGCCGACGGAAGCTGCCGTCGTGGCGGCCGTCTATGCGCTCTTTGTCGGCATGTTCATCTACCGCGAAATCAAGTTCTCGCACCTCTACGGGCTGCTGCTCAACGCGGGCAAGATCACCGCGGTGGTCATGCTGCTTGCCGGGGCGGCGATGGTCTCTTCCTGGCTGATCACCGTCGCTGATCTCCCCGGACAACTCGCCGAGATGCTTGCCCCCTTCATGGGCAATCAGACGCTCCTGATGGTGGTCATCATGATCGTCATCGTGGTGGTTGGGACGGCGATGGACATGACGCCAACCATCCTGATCCTGACGCCGGTGCTGATGCCGATCGTCAAGCAGGCGGGTATCGATCCGGTCTATTTCGGCGTGATCTTCGTCATCAACAACGCCATCGGCCTCATCACCCCGCCGGTCGGCACCACGCTGAACGTCATCTGTGGCGTTTCCAAGGTCAAGATGGACGAGGTCATCGTCGGCGTCATGCCCTTCATGATCGCCGAACTCGTCGTCCTCGCCCTCCTCACCCTCTTCCCGGCGCTGGTGCTGGTGCCGATGAAGTGGTTCCTTTAGGCATCTTTCCGGATCATTCGGGCGATTGATCCGGAAAGGGGTACACTCTCCCATCGGCGGCGGATAAAGGCAGCTTTCCGCCGCCGTGTTTTATTGCCCCTTTACTACGAGGACAATGGAATGAGCGATTCCCTGTACTTTCCCGATGAAAAAATGCGCCTGGACGTGCTCGAAGCCAACCGTCTCAGCCGCAAGATCAAGGCCCGTGGTGGCCGCATGATGGCCGTCGAGGTCATCTTCAAGGCGGGTGCTGTCGGCTACGAACATCAGCACGAACACGAACAGATTTCCTATTGCCTGGACGGGGAGTTTGTGTTCACCGTCGATGGCCGGAACTACCCCCTGAAAGCCGGTGATTCGGTCTATATCCCGCCATCGGCCGTGCACGGTGCCCGTTGCCTGGCTGACGGGCGAATTCTCGACATTTTCACGCCGCAACGTGAAGATTTTCTCAATGCATGACCTGGAGGCAGCATGAAACTGGATATCCGCTATTCGCATCACCCGGAAGACATGAAGCATTACGACACGGAAACCCTGCGTCGTCATTTTCTCGTCGAACAAATCTTTGTCACCGGCGAACTCGCGCTGACTTACACCCACGTCGACCGGATGGTTTTCGGCGGGGCCGTTCCGACGACGCAAAGCCTGTCCCTCGAAGGCGGCAAGGAATTCGGCACACCAAATTTTCTTGACCGGCGCGAACTCGGCGTGGTCAACCTGGGCGGTAGCGGCCGCGCCCTGATCGACGGCGAAACCTGGGCACTGGCCAATGGCGACGGTCTCTATGTCGGCATGGGCAAGCAGTCGGTGGCTTTTGAAAGCGACAACCCGGCCCAACCGGCGAAGTTCTATCTGGTCAGCAGCCCGGCACACGCCACTTATCCGACGGTGCATATCACCCGCGCCAAGGCCAACCCGCGCAAACTGGGTGCCGTCGAAAGCTGCAATGTGCGCACCATCTACCAATACGTGCATCCGGCGGTCTGCAAGAGCTGCCAGCTGGTCATGGGCGTGACCGTGCTTGAGCCGGGCAGCGTCTGGAACAGCTACCCCCCGCATACGCACGAGCGCCGCATGGAGGTTTATCTCTACTTCGGCATGGCACCGGAGACACGGATTTTCCACCTGCACGGGCAACCGCTGGAAACACGCCACATCGTCATGGCCAATGAACAGGCAGTGATTTCCCCCTCCTGGTCGATCCATTCCGGGGTGTCCACCGGCCCTTACTCCTTCATCTGGGCGATGGCCGGTGAAAACCAGACCTTCGACGACATGGACAATCTCGGCCCGGACGATCTCCGATAATCGCCTTCGGCACGCCGCCGGTTTATACTAACAGCATCAACGGCGGCGCACTGGCACGTTGATACCCTGCATACTTTATGGAGACGAAAATGAAACCGTTCATGGGTGCTGACCTTCTGCTCAACAATGAAAGCGCGAAACGCCTTTACCACGATTACGCGGCAAAGATGCCGATCATCGACTATCACTGCCACCTGCCGCCCGCCGACATCTGCAACGACACCCGCTTCAAGACCATCGCCCATGCCTGGCTCGGCGGGGATCACTACAAATGGCGTGCGATGCGCTCGAACGGCATTCCGGAACAGGACATCACCGGCCATGAACCGGATTACCAGACTTTCCTGGCCTGGGCCAAGACCGTTCCCTACCTGGTCGGCAACCCGCTTTACCACTGGGCACACCTCGAACTGCAACGCTATTTCGACATTTACGAGCCGCTTTCCGAAAAAACCGCGCCAAAAATCTGGGAAGCCTGCAACGCCGTAATCGACACCCCGGCATTCGGCGCACGCCAGTTGCTGATGCGCATGAAAGTTCGTGCCGTCGGCACCACCGACGATCCGGGCGACACGCTCGAACATCACATCGCCTACGCGAAAAAACGCCAGCCCGGCGAGCCGGTGATGGTGCCCAGCTACCGCCCGGACAAGGCGCTGGCGGTGGAAAATCCCGTGGCCTGGAAAGAGTATCTGGGCAAGCTCGGGGCCATCGCCAACGTCTCGATCAGCTCCTATAAAACCCTGGTCGAAGCACTGGACAAGCGCCATGCTGCCTTCCACGAATTGGGCTGCCGCGCCTCCGACCACGGTCTGGGCGCACCGCTGGCGAACTTCGCCAGCCAGCAGGAACTCGACGCCCTGTTCAACAAGCTGTTCGCCGGAACGGTTCCGACACCGGAAGAAATCAACATCTTCCGCACCGCCATCCTGCTTGAAATCGGCCGCATGA
>CAYMYD010000309.1:0-2881 GCA_964394535.1 uncultured Propionivibrio sp.
CCCGATCTCGAAACCCTGATCGCCACGATCGACGCGATAACGAATCTCGCCGCGCTCGGGCAGGCGCGGTGACGGAACGGACGCAGGTGATGGTGACTCTTCCTCTGTCGGTGTCACCGGCACGGTTTCCGGCACCGGGTCTGCCGATGAGCTTTCCTGTGGCGATTCGGGCAAGGAGGGTGCGTCTGCGTCAATCAGGGCTTGCGGCTCATTGACAGGCGGTGGCGGAGGCACTTCCGTGCGTTTTGGGCGTGGCGTGGGCGGCTTCTTTTTGGGCGGAGCTTTGACCGGCTGGGGTGGTGGCACCTCCGGCGCGGCCACCAGCGCCTTGGGCATCGGCTTGAGTTCGGCGAACAATACCGGCGTTTCCGGTTCGGTCGAGAGATCGAGATTGATGCCAAACAGTGCCGCCGCATGAATGCCCAGCGAAGCGGCCACGGCCAGGATCAGCGCAAAGGACATGGTTTTCCGGGGAAGAAGCAGGTGCGGACAGGCTTTACCCTTCCCCCCTCCCCCATCCCCTTTCTCCGGCAAGGCAGGGTGAAAGCAGCGCTGCAGCGCCGCTCTGTGGCGCGTCGAGCACCACCCGGCCATTGACCAGACGCAGCCGCCCTTCGGCCAGCCAGCGCACGGCCAGCGGATAAATGCGATGCTCCTGCACCAGCACGCGTGCGGCCAGACGCGCTTCGTCGTCACCGTCGAGTACCGGCACGGCAGCCTGGACGATGATCGGCCCCTGGTCGAGTTCCGGCGTGACGAAATGCACGGTACAGCCATGTACCCGCACCCCGGCTTCCAGTGCCCGCCGGTGGGTATGCAGCCCGGTGAAGGACGGCAACAGCGAGGGGTGAATGTTGATCAGCCGTCCGGCGTAATGCTGCACGAAGGCTGCGCTCAAAATGCGCATAAAGCCGGCCAGCACCACCACGTCGGGCGAAAAGGTGTCGATCAGCGCTGCCAGTGCCGTATCGTAATCCTCGCGGCTGGCGAAGCCCTGATGGTCGAGTACCTGCGTTGTCACCCCGGCTGCGGCCGCCGTGGCGAGACCCGGCGCCTCCGGTCGGTTGGAAATTACGGCGGCAACGCGAACCGGCAGGCTACCGTCAGCAACCGCCTTGAGCAATGAAGCCATGTTGCTGCCACGGCCGGAGAGAAGAATGACGATGGATTTCATTGGGAGTCAAAAGCAGTGAGTAGTGGCTGGTGGTTAGTGATTAGAGAAAGTCAGGTGGCTTCGCCGGTTTTGGACGAAAACCTGCCTGAATTTCATCGTTCGGGGTGGCTTGGGCCATGAAAGTCAATGAAGCCCCAGCGCACCGACGGGCAGGAAAATCGCTGTCGCCAGATTCTGCGTCACGCGGGTGATCGTCCGCCCGTGTTTGTCAGCCACCAGTTTCGACAGTACGTCCAGCAGGCCAATAATACGTCCGAATTCACGCTCGAAGCTCAGGTTGGGATTGTTCGGATCCAGTTCATTGGAACGCAGCACCGGTTCCCCGTTAGCGTCCCGCGTGGACGACATTTTCCAGATGGCGATTTCGATATTGCGTGCGCAGTTGTAGAGCTTCTGCTCGTTGAGATCGTCGAGGATGTAAAACTCCTGCTTGTTCTCGAACGCCGACTCGACCATGCCGAGCAGACCGGCCATCAGCGCCAACACCCGGTCACCCTGATAATTCGCACTGAAGGCAAAGAGGCTGGCCGCGCCCTCACGCCGACCCTCCAGTTCAGGAAAATTGAGATTGCCCGCGAACAGGCGCTTGACCGCCGCATCCATCCCCGGCAGCGAGGTCTTTTTCCACTCCTTCGGATTGCGTTTGTAGAGTTTCTCGCTGATGCGCCGCAGGCCGGCAACGACTTCAGCGCGATTGGTCTCGATCACCCGGTCAATTTCGGTCTTGGCCAGATAACGCGGGTCGAAGCGCGTTTCACGGTGTCCGTCCGGGGCAACCCGCGTGGCGCAAGAACACAACAGCATCAAGACAACCAGCGGGATGAGACCTGGCGCTGGCATGATCAACTCACGCCCGACGGTGTTGCAGCCAGCCGATAAATACCGGCAATAGCGAAACGGCAATGATGCCGACGATCACCACCGACAGATTCTGTTTGATCCACGGCAGATTGCCGAAGAAGTAGCCGGCCAGCGTCAACGACAGCACCCAGAGCAGGGCACCGGCCAGGTTGAAGAAGCTGAAACGCAGGTATTCCATCCGGCCCACGCCGGCGACAAAGGGCGCGAAGGTACGAAACAGGGGCAGGAAGCGTGAAATCACCAAGGTCTTGCCGCCGTGTTTTTCGTAAAAGGCTTCGGTTTTCTGCAGGGCCGAGCGGTTGAAGAACAGCGAATCCTCCCACTTGAAGACACGCGGCCCGACAAAGCGCCCGATCTGGTAATTGAGCATGTTGCCGCTGATCGCTGCGATCAGGAGCACGGCCAGCAGCACGCCGATATTCATCCCGCCCACGGCGGCCAGGGCACCTGCGACGAACAGCAGCGAATCGCCGGGCAGGAAAGGCGTCACGACAAAGCCGGTTTCACTGAAGATGATGGCAAACAGGATGCCGTAAATCCACACGCCGTATTGCTGCACCAGAACGGCCAGATGCTTGTCGAGGTGCAGAATGATATCGAGAAAGGCGGTCAGGTATTCCATGCAGTGGCACACAAAAATTGCTAACGGCGTGATTCTACCGGAGCGGCGCGCCGGAGCAAGGAAAAAGGGGAAAAGAGCAGAGGGTCCCGGCTTCACACCCCCTGCTCTCCCCCCTTCTGCTTCCGGCTCAGGTCAGTTCAGATCCACCGGCACAAAGAGCCGCGCCTCGTCGCGCTGGATCAGCAGGGCGACGCGCTTGCCGGCCTTGGCGACGATGGCGCGCA
>CAYMYD010000310.1:0-2870 GCA_964394535.1 uncultured Propionivibrio sp.
GCTTCCTGGTGTGCCAGGATCGAGTTGGGGTAGGAGCCGACCGATTTGGCGCGGCACATGCTGATGTTCACATGGTGGCGCGTAAAGGACGAGGTTTTGACGCGGATGCCCTTTTCCATGCCTTCGGCACCAAGGTAGGCACCCCACGGCCAGGCGGCGATGATGACATGTACCGACAGGTTGCTGGCCGCGATGCCCAGCGCTTCGGAACCGTAGAAAACCAGCGGACGGATGTAGCAGGATTCAAGCTTGTTGGCACGAACGACTTCTTTCTGTGCCTCGACGATTGTCGCCTTGTCGAAGGGCATCTTCATCTGGAAGATTTTTGCCGAATTAAACAGGCGCTCGGTATGTTCGTCCAAACGGAAAATGGCCGTGCCTTTTTCCGCCTTGTAAGCCCGGACCCCCTCGAAAACGCCCATGCCGTAATGCAGGGTGTGGGTGAGGACATGAGTGGTGGCTTCGCGCCACGGAACGAGTTTTCCGTCTTGCCAGATGAAGCCGTCACGGTTTGCCATGGACATCGTATTTCTCCCTTTGCTACTGATTGTGAAGTGATGATTCTAGCACCGGGAAGGGGTGAGGGGAGAGAGACGGTTTCACCCTTCCCCCTTCACCCTTGAATTCAGCCGAGCTTGAAGTGGCTGACTTCCTGGCGCAGATGGGTGGCCATGGAACGCAGGCTGTTGGCAACCCCGACCACGTCATGCACCCGCCCGGTATTGTCTTCGGCCATGCGGGCGATGTTTTCCACATTGCCGGAAATCTCGTTGCTGGCCATTTTTTGCTCCTGTAGCGCGCTGGAAATGTCTTTGGCCTGATCGCCCACGGCGGTGGCGTCCTCGGCCAGGCGGGTGATCAACCCGCTGGCTTCATTCACCAGCGTCACCCCTTCCTCGACCTGTCCGACACTGGTGTGCATCGCCGCGACGGCTTCACGCGTACCGCCCTGGATCAGGCTGATCATCGCCGTGATTTCCTGGGTTGAGGTGGCGGTGCGCTCGGCGAGTTTCCTGACTTCATCGGCCACCACGGCAAAGCCGCGCCCCTGCTCACCGGCACGGGCGGCCTCGATGGCTGCGTTCAGGGCCAGCAGGTTGGTCTGTCCGGCAAGCTCTTCGATGACCTGCACGATCATCGAGATTTCGGTCGATTGTTTTTCGAGCTTTTCCATGTCATCCGCCATCTGGTTGATGTGGCGCGCGATCTGCTCGATGCTATGGGTGACCTTTTCCAGCACGGCACGTCCCTGCGCGGCAGCCTGTCCCGAGTTGCGGGCATGATCGGCGCTTTGTTCTGCCGTGGTGGTGACGTGGGCGATGCTGACGGTCAGTTCCTCCATCGCTGCCGCCATGCCGGAAGAGGCTTCGCTTTGCGCCGCAGAGGCGCTGCTGAGTTGTTCGGCGGTGCTGGCCAACTGGTTCGATTGTCCGGAAATCTGTTCTGCGTTTTCGATGAAGCCTCGGAACACGGTGCTCAACTGGTTCTGCATGCGGATCACTGAGTCCAGCAGGCGGGCGATTTCATCCCGGCCTTCGGCGTTGATGCGGACCGTCAGGTCGCCGCGTGCCGTGGCTTCCACCACCTCGCCAGCCATTGCCAGTCGCCGGGCAATATGATTTGCCGTCCAGATGGCGATCAACAGCGAAAGTACCAGCACGGTTACCGCAGCGCTTTGCGCTACCCAGGCCGCCGTCTGCTGCATGCTGGTGTAGTTGTTCCGGATGATCTGGACGTTTTCTGCCGATTTGTTAAGCAGTTCCACCATCACCGCGTTGATTGCTGCGACGCGCGGACCGGCGCTGTATTTGCTGACAAACTCGGACATCTGGTTCATGTCGTGCTTGCCCTCGTTGACCAGTTTGCGTTCAATGATGCAAGGCTCGACGACTTCCTTGAGCAGGACGTTGAACAGCACCTTGATTTTTTCTGCCCGCTCCAGTTGATCCTTGCGCGAAGCCCCCATCCGGCTCCACACGGCGATCATTTCATCGTTCAGTTCATAAGCACGCTTCTTGGCTGCTTCCAGCGCCGTGAGGTTGGCTTCGGTACCGGTCAGTTCGAAGCCGCGCAGGCTGCTGACCACTGTCAGTATCTGGGTGTCCAGACTTTCCGCCTTGAGCGCCAGGTCATAAGAGAGCGCCAGGCGGTGTACTTCGTTGTCCAGCCGGTTGTTGTAGATCAGTTGCACCACCATCGAGCTTAAAACGACGAGGACAACCACAGCAAAACTCAATAAAAGACGCCATTTAATGGTTAGGTTTGACATTTTGGAGTTCGTGTGAAAGTTGAAATGGACTATTCGGGTCGCTGTTTCAGCTGACAGATATTTGTGCTCCCGCCCCGGACTGCAGTCGCCAGACCGGATTTGCTGCCATCCGGTGGTTTGATGAGCCAGATAGGCGTTCAGCAGGAACGGTCTGGTCGACGGACTTTGTCATGTTCGGGCAAATATTAGTCTTTGCTGATCAGGCGGGGAAAACTATAGCAGAAATCAGGCGGATTCCCCGCCATCGAAATGTTGCGAAATGTCGATTTCTCCCCGTTTTTCAAGGAGAGAATGGGGCAGGGCTGCGGTGGCGTAAAATACGGTCGTTCTGATCTCAATGAAAGCCGGGAATGGTCTGGAAACCCCATGTCACTGTCGCTGCCGTGCTCGAGCGCGATGGCCGTTTTTTGCTGGTCGAGGAAATGACCGAGGACGGCATCCGTTACAACCAGCCTGCCGGACATCTCGAATGTGGTGAATCGCTGATCGAGGCAGCGATCCGTGAAACGCGCGAAGAAACCGCCCACGATTTTATGCCGGAGGCACTGGTCGGCATCTATCAGTGGCGCAAGCCGGAGAGGGACCTGTCCTATCTGCGTTT
>CAYMYD010000311.1:0-2850 GCA_964394535.1 uncultured Propionivibrio sp.
GCCGTCCCTCGTGAGCGCATTGTTTCGCAGGCGCTGCAAGCCTATGCATTGATGACTACCTCGGCCGCCCGTGGTGCCGTGCGTGACTTGAGCCAGTTGAAGCGGCGTTGATTTTCATCCTCGTATCTACCGGCAGGGGATGAAACCCCTGCCGGTTTTCACCGCAAAGGCGCAAAGAACGCCAAGTGAACACTGTTCTGCTGCTACTCCCCGACTTTTCGCTGATCCTGCTGGGCATACTGATCCGGCGCTGGATGACGTTCGGAGAGAATTTCTGGGCCGGACTCGAAAAGCTGGTTTATTTCATCCTCTTTCCGGCGCTGCTGATCAATTCGCTGGTCAAGGCCAAGCTGGATCTGCTGTCGGCCTTTCCCTTGCTGGCAACCGCCTTTGTCGCCATCGTCGCCGGCATGTTGCTGGGGCTGCTGCCCCGAATGTTCTCCAAAGTCCCGGCGTTGACCTTTGCCTCGATGTACCAGTGCGCCTTCCGTTACAACTCCTACATTGGGCTCGCGGTTGTCAGCATGCTGTTCGGCCAGTCCGGCGTGGCAACGCTGGGGATCATCATCGGCACCGCCGTGCCGCTGGTCAATGTCGTCGCCATCGGCATGCTGGCCCGGCATGGGCAATTGGGGCTGTGGCGGGAAGTGCTGCGCAACCCCTTGATCTGGGCAACGATCATCGGGCTGAGCCTGAATCTTGTCGGCTACGTCCCGCCCGCGCCGGTGCTGGCTTTTCTTGGTCGCTTGGCCGAAGCGTCCATTGCGCTGGGCCTGCTGGCCGTTGGTGCGGCGCTACAGATGGGCGGAGCCGCAGGCGTCAAAGGCCTGGCGGCCTGGCTGATCGTCGTGAAACTGTTGCTCCTGCCGCTGGTTGCGGTGTTCGTCGGGCCGCTGCTGGGACTGAGCGGCCTTTACTACCAGGTCGCCGTCCTGTTCGCGGCCCTGCCGACAGCGTCTTCCGCCTATATCCTGGCCGTGCGCATGGGCGGTGACGGCAAGAGCGTCGCCTGGCTCATTTCCGCCTCCACCCTGGCCTCGATGCTGACCCTGACCTTGTGGGCGGCGTGGCTGACCGGCTGAACACGCCATGTTCGACGCCGTCATCTTCGATATGGACGGGCTGCTGCTCGATTCCGAGCGTTACCTGATGGACGCTTGGCTGGCCGCTGCGCGTGATTACGGCATGCCGCTGGCAGCACAGGATTTCATGTGTACCGTCGGCCGCAATGCGGCGGAAAGCCGCGAAAAACTGATCGAACTGCTGGCAGGCGAAGCACACTATCTGGCCGTGCGCGAACAGGTGTTCGCCCGGCTGGGGCCGGAAAACGAACGGGTGTTTCCGCTCAAGCCCGGTGCCGTCGAACTGCTGACCAGTCTGGCCGAAAGGCAGGTGCCGTGTGCGCTGGCGTCCTCGACGCACAGCGAGGAAATCCGTCGGCGACTGGCGGCGGTCAATGTGCTGTGCTTCTTCCAGGCCGTTGCCGGCAGCGATGAAGTCGCCCGTGGCAAGCCCGATCCCGCCGTTTATGAACTCGCCGCGCGGCGCATCAAGCAGGAGCCGACACGCTGTCTGGTTTTCGAGGACAGCGAAAACGGTGCGACGGCCGCCTTGCGGGCTGGAATGACGGTGGTCATCGTTCCGGATATCCGGGTGCCGCAGATTGAAGGCCCGCTGGCCATCCTGCCTTCGCTGAGCGCAGCGCTGCCTTACCTGCCAAGATGGTTTCCCTGAACTGCCACGCTCACCACGCCATCGTTTCAGCAAACGCCAGCGCCTGCATCTGCGCCCGGTTGAACTGTTCGGACGACAGCCCGAGCATGCCCGCCTGTTCGGCAATAGCCTCTCCATCTTCGTTCTCGCTGGCTTTTGCCAGTTCGAGGAAAGGCGCGTAAGCACCGCCCTGTCCGAGCAGGGCATCACTGATGGCTGCGGGCAGACTCATCGATTCGAGCACCTTGTCCATGCTCACGCCAAGCAGCGCATCGAGGAGCGAGAAGGCTCCGGTGATGAACAGATTGTCGTATTCCTGCCGCTCGACCAGACCATGCGCCAGCTTTTCCATCAAATGGGCGCGTGTCAGCGCGGTGTGCATCAGCGCCGGGGCCATCGGGTCCTTGCTGGCCGTGGCCAGCAACAGCGAGAGCCACTTGTTGAGCTTGTCGTAGCCGAGGATGGTCACCGCATGGCGGAAGGACTGGATTTCACAGGACAGGCCGAAACCCGCCGAATTGATGTAGCGTAGCAGCTTGTACGAGAGCGCCACGTCCTGCTTGAGCGCGGCCTCGATCTCCCTGACCTCGGCGTTTTTGCGCACCAGGTTGATGACGCGCACGATCTGCGCCTGTCCGGGGTTCAGCGCCTTGGCCAGTGCGCCTGATGGCCGCTTGAAGAACCAGCTGGCGACGGCATTGATCCCGGCATTGAGGCTGCTCTGGAAGGCCGCTTCGTCAGAGGCCCGGAAGGCCATGCCGAGACCGTGCGCCTGCGTTTTCACAGTCAGCAGGCGGAGTTCTGGCGGCGTGAAATTCTGCGCGTCGAAGCCGATAAAGCGGAATTTCAGCGCGGAAGATTCCAGAACGGCCTGCGCTTCGGCATCATAAATCAGGCACAGGGACGCCGGAGTGGCCTGCAAGGCGCTCACGAACTCTTCGCTGCCCAGCCCGGTCAGGGCCTGGGGAGGAATTTCGAGTGTGGTGCTCTCCGGCATTTCCCAGTTCAGCAAACCATCGTCGACCAGACAGTTGGCGAAATTGATGAGCATCAGCTTTTCGCTCTGCGGCCAGAATTCGGTCGAGGCCGCCAGGGCACGCGCCACATCACGGCTGCTGGCGTTCGTGTCGGGATGAA
>CAYMYD010000312.1:0-2836 GCA_964394535.1 uncultured Propionivibrio sp.
ACATCGGACGACGAGCCGTCACACAGCGTATCGAGATCCAGCGCAATGCCGCAGTGGGTGGCAAAGGCCATTTCGGCGAGCGTGGCAAAGAGGCCGCCGTCACTGCGGTCGTGGTAGGCGAGAATCCGCCCCTGCGCCGCCAGTTGCTGCACGGCGACAAAGAAGGCAACCAGCCGTTGCGGTTCGTCGACATCCGGTGCTTCGCAACCGGTAGCGTTGAACACCTGCGCCAGCGCCGACCCTCCCAGGCGATTTTTACCCGCCCCCAGGTCGATCAGCAGCAGGACGGTTTCACCGGCGTCAAGTTGCAATTGCGGCGTCAGCGTGCGCTGCGCATCCTGCACCGGCGCAAAGGCGGTGACGATCAGCGACAGCGGCGCAACCACCTGCTTCTTTTCTCCGGCCTCTTCCCAGGCGGTACGCATCGACAGCGAATCCTTGCCCACCGGGATAGAAACGCCGATCTGCTGGCACAAGTCGGAGACAGCGCGTACCGTGTCAAAGAGCCGCGCATCTTCGCCCGGTGTTCCGGCCGCCGCCATCCAGTTGGCCGAGAGTTTGACATCACCAATCTTTTCAATACGGGCGGCGGCGATGTTGGAGAGCGCCTCGCCAACGGCCATGCGGCCCGAGGCCGGTGCATCGAGCACCGCAACCGGTGTTCGTTCGCCCAGCGCGAAGGCTTCACCGCGCAGCGTGCGGAAACCCATCGTTGTCACCGCGACATCGGCTACTGGTGTTTGCCACGGCCCGACCATCTGGTCACGTGCCGTCAGGCCACCGACAGAACGGTCGCCAATTGAAATCAGGAAGGTTTTGTTGGCAACTGCGGGCAGGCGCAACACGCGCCAGGCCGCGTCCGCAAGATCAATCGCCGCCATGTCGAGCGGTACGGCAACACCGGGCTGGCGCGTCACATCGCGCGTCATGCGTGGCGGTTTGCCGAGCAGCGCTTCCATGTCCATATCGACCGGCTTGTTGCCGAAATGGCGGTCGCTGACGATCAGCCGCTTTTCCTCGGTCGCCACGCCGACCACGGCGAAGGGGCAACGCTCGCGCTCGCAAAATGCCTGAAATTCGGGCAGGCGGCTTGGCGGAATCGCCAGCACGTAACGCTCTTGCGCCTCGTTGCTCCAGATTTCGGCAGGTGACATGCCGGGTTCTTCGGTCGGCACTTCACGTAGCTCAAAATGCGCGCCACACCCGGCCCCGTGGGCGAGTTCGGGCAGGGCGTTGGAAATACCGCCCGCGCCAACGTCATGCACCGAAAGGATCGGATTGCCGTCACCGGCCACATTGATATCTTTTTTGGGCGCACCCATCTGCCAGCAGCGATCGAGCACTTCTTGCGCACGCCGCTGCATCTCCGGGTTGCCGCGCTGCACCGAGGCGAAATCGAGGTCTTCGCTGTTGCTGCCGGTACTCATCGAGCTTGCTGCACCGCCGCCCAGACCGATCAGCATGCCCGGCCCACCCAGCTGAATGAGCAGCGTTCCGGCGGGGAAAGTCGGCGCCTTGTGCGCCTGCGCCGCCGAAATGTTGCCGATCCCGCCGGCAACCATGATTGGCTTGTGGTAGCCGCGCACCATCTCACCGACAGTCTGTTCATAGGTGCGGAAATAACCGGCGAGATTCGGGCGACCGAATTCATTGTTGAACGCCGCCGCGCCAATCGGCCCTTCAAGCATGATCTCCAGCGCCGAAGCAATGCGCGTCGGGCGGCCATAGTCGGCCATCGCGGCTTCCCACGGCTGCTCAGCCCCCGGCAGATAGAGGTTGGAAACGGAAAAACCACACAAGCCGGCCTTGGGACGCGAGCCACGGCCGGTCGAGCCTTCGTCGCGGATCTCGCCGCCGGAGCCGGTTGCCGCGCCGGGAAAGGGCGAAATCGCTGTCGGGTGATTGTGCGTTTCGACCTTGGTCAGGATGTGCGTCAATTCCTGCGTCCAGCCATAAGCACCGCCCGGGCCGGGATACAGACGTTCGATTTCAGCCCCCTCGAAAACCGAGGAGTTATCCGAATAAACCACCACGTTCCCCGCCGGATGTGCCGCATGGGTTTCGCGGATCATGCCGAACAGGGTTTCCTTGCGCGCTTCGCCATCCAGCACCCACGACGCATTGAAAATCTTGTGGCGGCAATGCTCGGAATTGGCCTGCGCGAACATCATGAGCTCAACGTCAGTCGGATTGCGCCGGGTTTTGACCACGAAGAGTTCGACGAGGTAGTCAATTTCATCTTCGGAGAGCGCGAGGCCCAGGCGTCCGTTGGCCTCGACCAGCGCCTCTCGTCCACCGGAGAGCAGATCGACCGTCGCCATCGGCTTGGGTGGGAAATGGCGGAAGAGTTCGGCGGTCCCGGCAAAATCGGCAAGGACATTCTCGGTCATCCGGTCATGCAGCAGCGCCGCCACGGCAAGGCGTGAAGCCGCTGTCGTGCCTTCGATGCGGTAGGCAATGCCGCGCTCTATGCGCTCGACGGCATCCAGGCCACTGTTCCAGGCAATATCGGTGGCCTTCGACGACCACGGGGAGATCGTGCCGATGCGCGGCGTAACGAGAAAAAGCTCGCCCGTTGCCGTTTCTGCCGGACATTCTTCCAGCAAGGCCGCCAGTTGCTGTCGGGCAGGGGCGATCAGCGCCGCTTTCAGTTTGGCAAAGTGCCAGTACTCGGCCCCCAGCAGCCGCGCCTCCGGCACCACGGCCTGAAGACGCTGCTGCAAGCCTTGCAGCCGGAAAACAGAGAAAGCGGACGCGCCGCGCAGGAAAAGAATCTCGGCCATGGTCTGAGTTTGCCAGAAGAAAGGAGAAAGTTGCCATTATCCCGTAAAACGAC
>CAYMYD010000313.1:0-2779 GCA_964394535.1 uncultured Propionivibrio sp.
GGTCAGCGTTTCGAGTTGAGTTACGAGTTCCTGCGTGTCTTTACCCCGTCCGCCGAAGCGCGCGGACACGCGCCGGGGCAGGAAACCCTGCAAGTCGGCAAGCGCGATGTGGATATCCTGCGCGTCGAACCGGTCGGCAACTACGCGATTCGCCCGGTGTTCTCCGACGGGCACGACAGCGGGCTGTATTCCTGGGACATCCTGTACGGTCTGGGAGCGCATCGTGATGAGCTCTGGCAGGCTTATCTGGAACAACTGGAGCAGGCCGGTGCCAGCCGCGATCCGGCGGAGTGTCCGCCTGAACCACCCAAACCGCAGGCAAAATGCGGCCTGAAACCTTGACTAAGCACCAACCGCCCCCATCTGGTGTGCATGATGACTAGCGAAAGCTCTGGCAACAAAACCCATTTTGGCTACGAACAGGTGGCCGAGGCCGAGAAAGAACAACGCGTTGCCGCCGTGTTTGACTCGGTGGCGCGACGTTATGACCTGATGAACGACCTCATGTCCGGCGGTCTGCACCGACTGTGGAAGGTGTTCACCATTGACCGCAGCGGCGTTCGCGCCGGTTCGCGGGTGCTTGATGTGGCCGGTGGCACCGGCGACCTGTCGCTGGCCTTTGCACGCAAGGTCGGGCCAAGCGGGGAAGTGTGGCTGACCGACATCAACAACGCCATGCTCACCCACGGACGCGACCGGCTCTGCGACCAGGGGCATCTCCTGCCGGTGGCGCGCTGCAACGCCGAGCAACTGCCTTTCCCCGACAACTATTTCGACTGCGTCAGCGTCGCTTTCGGCCTGCGCAACATGACGCACAAGGAGCAGGCGCTGGCGGAAATGTATCGGGTGCTACGTCCCGGCGGACGCCTGCTGGTGCTGGAGTTTTCGCAGATATGGAAACCGCTGGCACCGATTTACGATTTTTACTCGTTCAATATCATCCCGAAAATTGGCGAGATCATTACGAAGGACGAAGCCAGCTACCGTTATCTGGCCGAATCGATTCGTGTCCATCCTGACCAGGAAAGTCTGAAGGCCATGATGGAACGGGCCGGGCTGGAAAAGGTCGAATACTTCAACCTGACGCTGGGCGTGGTTGCCCTGCATCGAGGTTTCAAATTTTAGGAGACCCCTCTATGAAAAAATTTCTTCTGGCGGCCTTTGTTTGCCTGCTTTCCCTCAACCTGAGCATTGGCGATGCCGAGGCCGCCCGTCTGGGCGGTGGCCGTTCGTTCGGCATGCAGCGGCAAGCGGTAACGCCTCGACCCGCCGCCCCGGCGCAACAGGCGGCACCCGCGCCGGCCCGTCCCGCACCGGCAGGCGCACCTGCCCCGGCTGCGCCGACACGTAGCTGGCTTGGCCCGATCGCCGGTCTGGCGGCCGGACTGGGCATTGCCGCGCTCTTCTCGCACCTCGGCCTGGGGGCTGGTCTGGCCAATGTGATGACCATGGTTCTCCTGGCCTTTGCCGCGATGTTCGTCTTCCGCCTGTTGTTCCGTCGTAACGAGGCGCCGCAGCAGGCACAAGCCATGCAATACGCCGGGCCGACAGGGGCCGCCGCGCCCGCCAGTGCGCACGATTTGCCGCCGACACCGCTCCCGATGTCGGCCGGGGCGATGGAAAATCCGCGCATTCCGGCCGATTTCGACAGTGACGCCTTCCTGCGCGTGGCCAAGCTCAATTTTGTCCGTCTGCAGGCCGCCAACGACGCGAAGAATATCGAAGATATCCGCGAGTTTGTCAGCCCGGAACTGTTTGCCGAGATCAAGCTGCAAATGGACGAGCGCGGCAATGCGCCGCAACGGACGGATATCGTCACGCTCAATGGCGAAGTGCTTGAGGTGGTCAGTGAAAACGGGCAGTACATTGCCAGTGTTCATTTCAGCGGCATGATCCGTGAGTCGGACAATGCGGCCGCCAGCCCCTTCGAGGAAATCTGGAACCTCGGCAAACCGGTCGATGGCAGCCGGGGTTGGACCATCGTCGGGATCCAGCAACTCGCCTGATTCAACGAAGTCGCCATGTTGGCTGAGTCTGCCCGGGGCGGGAATTCCCGCCCGCTGATCGTACCCTTTCTGTTGCTTCTGGGTCTGGTCGGCTGCGCGGGCACCCAGCCAAGCCGGGTCTATCAGAGCGAAAGCTTCGCGCTGGACACCCCCTTCGTCTATTACAGCAGCCGGGAGCCGCAGGGGGCTTGCGAGATTGGCAGGCGCGCCCTGCTCAGCCAGGGCTATCAGGTCGAGGAAGTCCGCCCGCAGAATCTGCGCGGCGAAAAATATTTCCAGCCCTCACCGGCCAATGCCACCAAGCTGTCGATCAATATCGTCTGTCTGCCCAGCAGCCTCGGGGCGGTCATTTACGCCAATGCCACGGAAACCTATTTCGAACTCAAGGCACGCGGCAGCAGTACCGGCATCAGCCTTTCCGGCATGTCCCTTTCCCTGCCCTGGGCGCTCGACAAGGACACGCTGGTCAAGATCGGTGAAGAAACCATCACCCAGCCCGATTTCTACCAGCGCTTCTTCGACCTGATCAAAACCCTGGACGGCTGAACATCCGTTCGGCGCAGCATGCCCCTGCCTGATTACTCCCTCGCCTTCTACCTGCTTGCCGCGCTTGCCATCCTGCTCGCCGGTATTTCCAAGGGAGGCTTTGGCGCGGTGGCCGGTGGACTGGCCGTGCCGCTGATGTCGATCGTGATTGCCCCGCCCGAAGCGGCGGCGATCATGCTGCCCCTGCTCTGCGCCATGGATTTGTTCGGCCTGCATGCCTACTGGCG
>CAYMYD010000314.1:0-2754 GCA_964394535.1 uncultured Propionivibrio sp.
GCTTGCGGGAGAGGGGCGGGGGAGAGGGGGAGGCGGTTGATTTTCCAAGATTTTTAATTAGAAAAACAAAACCCTCTCCCCTAACCCCTTTCCCGCAAGCGGGCGAGGGGAATAAATCAGCTTTGATCGTTCCCACGCTCCTGCGTGGGAACGCATCGCATGACGCTCCAGCGTCACCACCTGCACCCGCAAATGCCGGGCACAGCGCCCATCCTACCCGCTGGCTTCCCCCCTCTCCCTCCGGGAGAGAGGCAGGGGTGAGGGAAAAAGGCCTCAGTTCCCCTACACCTTCCCTCAATAACAATGCTCCGCCGCCGGGAAGCTGCCGTCCTTGACGGCGGCGACATAGGCGGCCACGGCGGCGCTGATCGAATCCTGACCGGCCATGAAATTACGCACAAAACGCGCTTTCCGGCCGGTGGTCACATACAGCATGTCGTGCAACACCAGCACCTGCCCGGCGCATTCCTTGCCGGCACCGATTCCGATAGTCGGAATATGCAAGCGGGCACTAACTTCCCCGGCCAGGGCCGCCGGGATGGCTTCCAGCACGATCAGCGCGGCACCGGCCGCCTGCTGCGCCTCGGCATCGGCAAAGAGTTGCGCGGCACCGGCATCGTTCCGGCCCTGCACCCGGTAACCGCCCAGTTGATGCACGGACTGCGGTGTCAGCCCGACATGGGCGCAGACCGGGATGCCGCGTCCGGTAAGAAACTGCGTGGTTTCGGCCATCGCCGTCCCGCCTTCGAGCTTGACCATCTGCGCGCCAGCGGCCATCAAACGGGCCGCATTACGGAACGCCTGCTGCGGGCTTTCCTGATAGCTGCCGAAGGGCAGATCGGCAATGACCAGCGGGCGCTGGCAACCGCGCAACACGGCACGAGTGTGATAAATGATCTCCTCGACCGTGACCGGCAGGGTCGAATCATGCCCCTGCACAACCATCCCCAGAGAATCGCCGATCAGGATCGAATCAACACCGGCCGCCTCACAACATTGGGCAAAGCTCGCGTCGTAGCAGGTCAGCATGGCAATTTTTTCACCACTCTCGCGCATCTTGGCCAGATCGGTATGAGAAAGCCTGCGCGGGGCTGGGAGATGGGAAGACATGGTTTTGCTCCTGAATGAAATCAATCAGGGCGTAAGCATACACAGAGGCAGGGAAAAGGTGAAAGGTGAAACGTGAAACATGAAAAACACAAGACTAAAAAAAACCCCGCCAAGGCGGGGTTTTGGGGGTGAGACTTGCTTACTTGAGCAGCGAGAGCACGTTCTGCGGCAGGGCGTTGGCTTGCGAGAGCATCGCGACACCAGCCTGTTGCAGGATCTGGTTACGCGTCAGCGCGGCAGTTTCGGCGGCGAAGTCAGCGTCCAGAATCCGGCTACGCGAAGCGGAGATGTTTTCCGACATCGTTTGCAGATTGGTGACCGTCGAAGCAAAACGGTTCTGGATGGCACCGAGGTCGGCGCGCGAGGTATTGACCGAAGTCAGCGCCGCGTCGATCGACTTGAGAGCTTCATTGGCACCATTGACCGTGGAAATATCCAGCAGACTGACCGCAGTACCGGTTAGCTGGACATTGGTCGGTGCCGCAGTAAGTCCGCTCGTTCCAACCGTACCAGAGATTACCAATGCCTGACCCTTTTCGCCCTGATAATCGACGGTAACAGCAGACTTGGACGTCCCAGCCGTGCCGAGGCCCGTTGCAGCCTCTGTCAGCGTGGTCAAAGAGTGCGTAATATTGCGCCCATCAGCGGCGGTCAGCACAACAGTACCACCGCTCTCTGTCGCCACCACGCCTGTAGAAGCCGAGATGGCATTCACGGCACTGATAACGAGACCACGAGACTCTGCAGCATTGGTCGTAGTAGTAATCGACGCGGTGGTTACCCCGTTAATGGTGATCGTACCAGTCAGATTCGCAGCAGTCATTGCACTACCCGCTACCGTCGTGGCTGAGGCTTTGGCTGAAACGCCCGTAATTCCCGCATTGTTGATCGCCGCCGCAATGGCCTTGCCATCTGCAGCCGTTCCTGCGGCAGAGGCAATAGCCTTGCCGTTAATCGACAGTGCCGACAGATCGATCGTCGCATCAGCAGCGCCTGAAACAGCTGAGCCCGTCACAGTGGCTGTATACCGCTGACCCAGCGTACCCGTTCGTGCGCTGTCAATTTGCGCAACGTCAATCGTTTCCCCGACATTGGCACCAACCTGGAATTTTTGCAGGGTGAAGCTACCATCCAGCAGCTTGGCACCGTTAAACGAGGTTTGCAGGGCAACGCGGTCAATTTCAGCGGCAAGCTGTGCGACTTCCTTTTGCAGCGCGGCGCGGTCGGAGGCGCTGTTGGTGGCGTTGGCTGACTGCACGGCCAGGACGCGCATGCGTTGCAGGTTTTCACCGATTTCGCCCAAGGCACCTTCCGCCGTCTGCGCCAGCGAGATACCGTCATTGGCGTTACGGGCGGCCTGGGTGTTGCCGTTGATCTGGGTGGTCATGCGCGAGGAAATCGCCAGACCGGCAGCGTCGTCCTTGGCGCTGTTGATGCGCAGGCCGGACGAAAGGCGTTGCAGGGAAGTCGCCAGAGCCGATTGCGAGGTGTTCAGGTTGCGCTGGGCATTGAGCGACGAGACGTTGGTGTTGATAACTTGTGCCATTTTGGACTCCTGTTTGAAAATTTAACTTTGGGTTCCCGGCGTTCTCCGGCCCGTTTTGTGCGGCGATTGTTTCTGCCTACAAATGCTTTGACGGCAGG
>CAYMYD010000315.1:0-2747 GCA_964394535.1 uncultured Propionivibrio sp.
TCGGAGCAACCATCCTCTTCATCCTCTGCCTGGGCGGCCTGTCCAACCAGGAAACCGCACGGCGCGGCAACCTCTACGGCATGATCGGCATGACCATCGCCGTGCTGGCCACCGTGTTCGGGCCGCGCGTCATGGCGGCCGGATTCCCGTGGATCATCGGCACCATGGTCGTTGGTGCCGGCATCGGCATCTACCTGGCGCGCACCGTCAAGATGACGCAAATGCCCGAACTCGTCGCGTTCATGCACAGCATGGTCGGTCTCGCGGCCTGTCTCGTCGGTTTTGCCAGTTATATCGACACCTCGATCACCTTCACCGGTGCAGAGAAAGCCATCCACGAGATCGAAATCTACGTCGGCATCCTGATCGGCGCGATCACCTTCTCCGGTTCGGTCATCGCCTTCGGCAAGCTCTCCGGCAAGATCGGTGGCAAGCCGATGCTGCTGCCGGGACGGCACATGATCAACCTCATTGGCCTGCTGATCGTCATCTACTACGGCTACGCCTTCCTGCAGGCGGGAACGCATGCGCAAGGCATGGTGCCGCTGATCGTCATGACGGTGATCTCGCTGCTCTTCGGTGTGCACATGGTCATGGCGATCGGCGGTGCCGACATGCCGGTGGTGGTGTCGATGCTCAACAGCTACTCGGGCTGGGCGGCGGCAGCGACCGGCTTCATGCTGTCGAACGACCTGCTGATCGTTACCGGTGCCTTGGTTGGTTCCTCGGGTGCGATTCTCTCCTACATCATGTGTAACGCCATGAACCGCAACTTCCTCTCGGTGATCGCCGGGGGCTTCGGCTCCGACGGTGGCTCGCCCGCTCCGGCAGCCGGTGGGGGCGCGGTCGAACCGGCCGGAGAAGTCACCCCGATCCTGGCAGCGGAAACCGCGGAACTCCTGCGCGACGCGAAAAACGTCATCATCGTTCCGGGTTACGGCATGGCCGTGGCGCAAGCGCAGCACACGGTGTATGAAATCACCAAACTCCTGCGCGACAAGGGCGTCAACGTGCGCTTCGGCATCCACCCGGTCGCCGGACGCATGCCCGGTCACATGAACGTGCTGCTGGCCGAAGCCAAGGTGCCTTACGACGTGGTGTTCGAGATGGACGAGCTCAATGACGACTTCCCGGATACCGACGTGTCGATGGTCATCGGTGCCAACGACATCGTGAACCCGGCCGCTCAGGAAGACCCCTCCAGCCCGATCGCCGGCATGCCGGTGCTCGAAGTATGGAAGGCCAAGACCTCGATCGTCATGAAGCGCAGCATGGCTTCCGGCTATGCGGGTGTTGATAACCCGCTGTTCTACAAGGAAAACAACCGGATGCTCTTTGGCGACGCGAAGAAGATGCTCGACGAAGTGCTGAGTGCGCTGAAAGCCTGAGGACAATCACCCGAACCACTCAAAACGCCCGCCTATGCGGGCGTTTTTTTAACCTGAAAACCTCTGTTATTCACCGCAAAGGCGCAAAGAACGCTAAGGACGCAAAGAAAATCAAAGACTTGTCGGAATTGCCTGAAGGTTTTGTCATTCACCTTTTGGGGGAATGGGAAAAGGTCAGTAAGCTTTTGTTTCCTTTGCGATCTTTGTACCTTCGCGCCTTTGCGGTGAGGATTTTAGGTTGATCGGTTACGGCAATTGCAATTCGAATCCGATGCAGTCCGTTTCCGGGTCACGGCATGAAGAAGCAAGCCCGATCATCCCCTTGCCGTGTAAAACAAGCTCCTGATGCTGGAGCGTCGTTTCCGGTGCCGCACCAATTTTGACAAAGGTGCCATTGGTGCTCATGTCGATGATGACGAAACGGCTATGCCGCCATTCGATCATGGCATGAATTCGTGACACCCGGCTGCCGCGCACCACCAGATCGCATTCGGCACGCCCGAGCGAGAGGCTTTTTCTCTCCTCGCCCAGAATGATCTGCTCATCGTCATGCTGCAGCACAAGCCGGGGCTGAGGGAGCGGCGCAAGCGGCACGGCAGGGGCGGCATCTTGCACCACACCGGACGGCGCGACTTCATGCACGGTTTTTCCACCCGCCTGCCGACCAATCCCTTCCGCCTCGAAAAGGCGGGTCGAACACTGCAAGGCCGAGGAAAGCGCCCGGAGTGTCGTCGAATTGGTCAAAATTCTTCCCGGCCGGGCGATGCCGAGCAGCCATGCCGCCTCCTTGACCGCCTCACCGATCGCGTCTTCCGCCATCACCTGCGCCGGGCCAAAGGCAAAACCCACGCGAATCTCCAGGCGTAGCCCCGATATCGGCGGCAAATCGTCCACCCGTTGGCGCATTTCGACGGCTGCCTGAAAAGCGGCGTCAGCCGTCGGAAAAACCGCCATCAATTCCTCGCCTGCCACCTTGATGGCTTTGCCACCGAGCGCATCGACCGCACGTTCCATGCGTTTCAGACAACGATCAATCGCCCAGCGCGCTTCATTGCGGCCAAGCTTCTCGTGCAGTCTCGCGCTGTCGCCTACCGCAGCAAAAAGCAGCGCGCTGAACGTGCTGGCATGCTCATTCATGGCGTTCCGATCCTTTCTGCATTCGCACCTTCAGGCCCCTCTCCGGAGAGTTGAACCCGGATTAAATCCGGGTTGAATTTTTTGAAATCATAACAAATGAGCCGTGGGGTTGCCTTGATTTTCACGTTCCCCGGCGCGCAAGCCGCAGAAATCAAAGGCCGCCGTGTCAGCCAGATGCGAGGGAACCAGGTGCTGCATGGCGTTGAAGACCGATTCGCTGCG
>CAYMYD010000316.1:0-2736 GCA_964394535.1 uncultured Propionivibrio sp.
GCGCTGGAAGGCCCCTACGGCGACCACACCGGCTACTACAACGAACAGGCGACTTTCCCGGTGTTCACCATCGAGCGCCTCACCCGCCGCAGCGCGCCGATCTACCACAGCACCTACACCGGCAAACCGCCGGATGAACCGGCGATGCTCGGCGTGGCACTCAATGAAGTGTTCATCCCGCTGCTGCAAAAACAGTTTCCGGAAATCACCGATTTTTACCTGCCGCCGGAAGGCTGTTCCTATCGGCTGGCTATAGTGAGTATTCGCAAACAGTACCCTGGCCACGCCAAACGGGTGATGTTCGGTATCTGGAGCTTCCTGCGCCAGTTCATGTATACGAAGACCATCATCGTCGTCGATGAGGATGTGGATATCCGCGACTGGAAAGAGGTCGTCTGGGCGATGAGCACCCGCACCGACGCCGCCCGTGACACGCTGATCGTCGAAAATACGCCGATCGACTACCTTGACTTCGCCTCGCCGGTCGCCGGACTCGGCAGCAAGATGGGCATCGACGCAACCAACAAATGGCCCGGCGAAACGCAGCGCGAATGGGGGCGGCCGATTGTCATGGATGCGGCCGTCAAACAGCGGGTTGATGTGCTGTGGGGTGAACTGGGGTTGTAAGTCCCTATTTCTTTTTCACGCTGGTTCCGGTCGTGTTCTCCAGCAGGCTGCGCGTGGCGACCTGAATGAACGCGTCGAGCTTCTGCTTCAGTTCATGCACCAGCGGCTCGTCGTCTTTCAACTCAACGCCACGTGGTGCTGTCCAGAGTTGGTAGTCATACAGTTTCAGGGCTTTCGATTTTGACTGAACCAGCAACTGGTGATCGCTGACGATGGCCACCGTCTGATCGCTCCCCGAGGGTTTGATGACGCCAAAACCGCGATCTCCTGCAGGCAGATTCAGCAGATCACGCCCCCAGCACTGGTGACGCACCGTCCCACCCAAACGACCCATGATCGTGGGAACCACATCGACCTGGGTTCCGACCGTGTCGCGGCGACCGCCAAACTTTTCCTGAATGCCGGGTGCAATGAGCAGCAGCGGCACGTTGAAACGTGCGAGATTCATCTCTGTCAACTGTTCTCCGCTGCCAAAGCCGTGGTCGCCAAGAATGACAAACAGCGTCTCCTTGAAAAACGGTGCCTTGCGGACTTTCTCGAAAAACTGGCCGAGCGCCCAGTCGGAATAACGCATGGCGGTCAAATGCTGATCGAGGGAGCCTTCACCGGTCACGTGCTCGACCGGCAGTTTTTGCGGCAAGGCATAGGGCGTATGGTTCGAAAGCGTCTGCAAAACGGCGTAGAAGGGCTTCTCGCCACTGCGTCCGGACAATTCTTCGGCAGCGCGATCGAACATGTCCTGATCGGAAACCCCCCAGGTCGGATCAAAAACCACCGGATTCTTGTAATCAAAGCGACCAATGAAGTTGCTCATCCCCTGCCTGCCGAAAAACCCGGACTGGTTATCCCAGGCGAAATCACCGTTATAGACGTACAGGTTGTCCAGTTTGCGAGCGCTCAGCAGTTGCGGCAGGCCGGAAAAATCATTGCTGCCTTCCGGCGTTTGCATCAGGTACTCGAAGGCCGGCAGGTTGGGAAAGCAGGCCAACGTGGCAAACGTCCCCTGATGCGTGTGCGTTCCGTTGGCGAAAAAACGGGTAAACAACACTCCCTCTTTGGCCAACTGGTCGAAATACGGGGTGATGTTGCCTTTGCCGCCCAGCGTCCCCACATGCCGTCCGGCAAAGCTCTCCATCAGGATTACCACCACATTGCGCACCGGCAACGTACCGGCAACAGGCGGTGTGTAATCGCGCAGCACGGCTGCCTGGTCTTCGCCCACCAGCGTGTCCTGCCCGGTCAGCAGCATTTGCCGCAACAGCGTCAGAGCCTCAGCAGGTGGCAGATCGCCTTTCCACACATTATCCCGATGGCTGGACAACAGGGCCTTGGCCGCATCCACCAGTGTCAGACTGCCATTCAGTCCCAGCTGGTTGGCAAAGGTCGAATCCGTGGTAAAAGCATCACCCCAGCGCAGAGGAGGCCCCTGCCGCAACGTGCCACGGATGGCGACGACAGAAAGCAGCAGGCAGACGAGAAAAACACCCAGCCGGAGCGGCAGCGGGCTGACCGGGACGGTGATGAAAATGCCGCCATCCCGGCGACGTGTCGCCCGATCGATCTTCCGGAAAATACAGACCAGCAGGACTGAAGCCAACGCCCAGGCCAGCAGATAACGCAGCACCGGGAAACCATACCAGAGCATGCTCAACACGGTTTTCGGGTCCTCCTTCAAATACTGGAAGACCAGACCGTTCAGCCGCTGGTTGAATTCCCGGTAAAAATCAAGCTCGATCAGACCAAGAAAAAGCGTCACGCTGGCAAAGAAACTCAGCCAAAGGCAAAAAAATCCGCGTGCCGCCATGGCCTTGCGACTGGGCAGGGCCAATAGCAGAGGCAGGCAGGCAAAGACCGAAAGACGCAAGTCGAAACGCAGACCGTTCCCGAAGGCTTCGAACAGCATGGCGCTACTGGCATCGCCGATTTGTCCACGGTTATAAACCAGCAGCGCCAGACGCAGCAACGAATACACGCCCATCAGCAACAACAGACCCCAGGCCGTAAATTGCAGATGTTGTTTCAGATCGACCGGAGTGTTGTTTGAATCGGTTTGCATCACTACTGTCCGGTAGTTTTCAAGATGAAACCGCTCCAAGCCAGTTCTGACAA
>CAYMYD010000317.1:0-2733 GCA_964394535.1 uncultured Propionivibrio sp.
GTAGCGCTGCGGACAGGTCGTCGAGCACAATCAACTGCTCTGTTCCCGGCGCGGCATGGGCAAGAAAATGCGCTGCATCGGATGGCAGGGGATGCGTCGGCACCCCGGCAGCGCGGGCCAGGCCACGGGCCAGCGGGAGGGTGCTCCACAGGCCGTCAAAACGGCTTTCCCGGCGTGCAGGCAAGACGCCGTCGCCCCACAGCCACAGACTGTTGATCGTCAGCCGACCCGCCGCTTCACGCTGGCGATTGACCGGATGGGCGTGCAACACCGTCTGCATGGCCGTGAGCAGACGACGCCAGTCCGGGGCATCCAGAACCTCCGGCAATACCTCATCGATACAGTCTCCGGCAAGTGTCGCAAGCGGTGGAGCAAAAAGTGGAGGCAATGCCGGGTCGGCGGGCTGGAAATACCAGCACTCCGGACTGGTCGCGTCAAAAAACCCGATGTCCGGCAGTTCGGCGTGGAGTGCGGCAAGCAGTTGCTGCACTTCCTCCGGCAGGATGTCGAGCTGTCGCCCATCCACCAGAAACAGTCGGTTCCGACGAAAGTGCAGATGCACCGGGTCGGCACAAAGCCAGCGTGCTGCCGCCTTGTCGTCAGGTGTAGCCATTTCGCCAAGCCGCCGGAAAGGCGCGCAGGCGGCGTCCGGGTCGTGTCCGAACAAGCGGCACAGTGACTGTTCCAGGCCCAGCGGGGCGCTACCGCACAACCTGCCTCGCACCAGCAGTGTTTCCAGCGCAGGACAGGCACTCAGATCGGGCCGGGCCGGATCATCGGTTGCAGGCCATAGCAGGTTGGGGATGAGCAGGGTAATGTGCATGAGCAGACCGTGGAGGAAAGGCGGCCAATGATACGTAAAAAAACGGGCGGCCGGAGAATAAAGGGAGAATTCGGCGTAGATTCACTCCAAATTCATGCACAACTTCATAATAATTGACACCCGCGCGAACTCGCCCTTATGATGCTCGGCGATTCGTCGGCCTGAAAATCTTTCCTTCCCCTGACCGTGCCGACTCCGCTTTTTTTATCCCAAAGGAGTTTCACCATGTCCAAAGCCCCTGTTCGTGTTGCTGTCACCGGCGCCGCCGGTCAGATTGGTTACAGCCTGCTGTTCCGTATCGCCTCCGGCGAAATGCTCGGCAAGGATCAGCCGGTCATCCTGCAATTGCTCGACCTGCCGCAAGCACAAAAAGCCTGCCAGGGCGTCATCATGGAACTCGACGACTGCGCCTTCCCGCTGCTCGCCGGGGTGTTCGCCACCGACAACCCTGATGTCGCCTTCAAGGATGCCGACCTCTGCCTGCTCGTCGGTGCCCGTCCGCGCACCGCCGGTATGGAACGTGCCGACCTGCTCGCCGCCAATGGCGCGATCTTCACCGTCCAGGGCAAGTCCATCGCAGAAAACGCCAAGGAAGATGTGAAGGTGCTCGTCGTCGGCAATCCGGCCAACACCAACGCCTACATCGCCCGCGCCGCAGCCAAGAAGGTCGGCCGCACCAACCCGGCCAACTATCACGGCATGATCCGCCTTGACCATAACCGCGCCATCTCGCAGCTCGCCGCCAAAGCCGGTCGCCCGGTGTCCAGCCTGAAGAAGGTCGTTGTCTGGGGCAACCACAGCCCGACGATGTACGCCGACTACCGCTTCTGCACCTCGAATGGCGACAGCATCAAGGCGCTGATCAACGACCCGGTGTGGAACAACGACGTTTTCCTGCCGACCGTCGGCAAGCGTGGCGCGGCGATCATCGAAGCGCGCGGTCTTTCCTCAGCAGCTTCGGCCGCCAACGCAGCCGTCGACCACATGCGTGACTGGGTGCTCGGTTCCGACGAATGGGTCACCATGGGCGTCCCGAGCGATGGTTCCTACGGCATCCCCGAAGGCATCGTCTTCGGCTTCCCCTGCGAATGCAAGGGTGGTTCGTACAAGATCATTCAGGGCCTTGAAATCGACGCCTACTCGCAGGAAAAGATCAACAAGACGCTGAAGGAACTCACCGACGAGGCCGAAGCGGTCAAGTCGATGCTGTAAGCCAGGCGTCGTACCAGAAAAAGCCGCAGCGTGTCTGCGGCTTTTTTGTGCAGTAAAATCGCCCCATTGAAACCGGAGGAAAACCTCATGCAACATCCCAGGGACGTGCTCTTTCCCGGCGAAAAACCCTTTCCCGTCCTGCCTGCCGTCGATCACTACGCCGGTTCGGAAAAGTTGATGCACAAGGCGCTGGCCCTGCAGCACGAACTGGGGCCGGTCTTTGACCTGACCTGTGATTGCGAAGATGGTGCCCATGCCGGTGCCGAGCGCGAACACGCCGAAATGGTCGGCAGCGTGATCATGAGTCCCGCCAATCGCTACGGACGTGTCGCCGCACGCATCCACGACTTCACCCACCCGCACTGGCAACAGGATCTCGACATTCTGGTGAATCTCGCCGGCAGCCGCCTGCCCTTCATCACCCTGCCCAAGCCGCGTGGCGTTGCCGATGTCCGCGCCCAGATTGCCGCGCTAAGGCAGACCGAAGCGCGGGCCGGGTTGCAGCGCGAAATCCCGGTGCATGTACTGATCGAAACCTTCGGTGCGCTGCGCGAAGTCTGGGAAATCGCCGCGCTGCCGGGAGTCGAATCCCTCGATTTCGGACTGATGGATTTCGTTTCCGGCCACCACGGGGCTGTTCCGGCCAGCGCGATGACCAGTCCGGGGCAGTTCGAACACCCGCTGATCGTCCGCGCCAA